>NZ_JBVKBA010000020.1:0-141687 GCF_055639175.1 Streptomyces sp. NPDC107546
AGCGAGAACTACGTCCTGCCGATCTCCCACGACGAGGTGGTGCACGGGAAGCGGTCGCTGGTGTCGAAGATGCCGGGCGACTGGTGGCAGCAGCGCGCCAACCACCGCGCCTACCTGGGCTTCATGTGGGCCCACCCGGGCAAGCAACTCCTCTTCATGGGACAGGAGTTCGCCCAGGGCGGCGAGTGGTCACAGGCCCAGGGCCTCGACTGGTGGCTGCTGGATCCGGAGTACGGGGCGGAACCCGACCACCGGGGCGTGCGGGACCTGGTCCGCGACCTCAACAGGGTCTACCTCCGCACCCCGGCCCTGTGGCAGCGCGACACCGACCCGTCCGGGTTCCGCTGGGTCGTCTCGGACGCCGCCGACGACAACGTGTTCGCGTTCCTGCGCCACGACGCGGACGGCAGACCCCTGCTGGCCGTGTCGAACTTCTCCCCTGTCGTCCGCCACGACTACCGCCTGGGCGTCCCGGACGACGTCCCGGCCTGGCACGAGGTGCTGAACACGGACGCGGCGGCGTACGGGGGCAGCGACGTCCGCAACCGGCACCCCCTCGCCCCCGAACCGGGTCCCGGACACGGCGTCCGTCTGACCCTTCCGCCCCTGGCCACCGTATGGCTGCTTCCCGCAGTCGGGTGAGCGCCGACCGTCACTATGTCCGAGAAAATTGTTTGCCGTCCAGAAAGTCGGGAATGGGCTGATTAGTGCTTCGGACAGGAGGCACGTCCGTGGGAGCTGGCTCACCAGCCCCGGGTGTGTTCCCCGCGCTGTTCCGTGAGTGCGCCCTCCCATGGTGACTGTCCAATCAGCCCCTCGAGGGAGTTGAAAAGCACATGCGCATCACGGTCAAGGCCAAGCAACACCCGCACGACGACGCCCCTGACACCACTGACGCCTTCGCTCAGATGCGTGGGCTGCCCGACGGCCCCGAGCGGCAGGCGCTGCGCGACGAGATCGTCCGGTCGTGGCTGCCGATGGCCGAGCGTATCGCCCGGCGTTACAGAGGCAGGGGCGAGTCCGTCGAGGATCTGTGCCAGGTGGCCGCCCTCGGGTTGGTCAAGGCGGTCGACCGCTATGAGCCGGCGCGCGGCTACGCGTTCGAGAGTTATGCCATTCCCACCATCACCGGTGAGATCAAGCGGCACTTCCGGGACCACATGTGGGTCCTGCACGTGCCGCGGCGTGTCCAGGACCTGCGCAACCGGGTGCGGGCGGCCGTCAAGGAGATCGGACAGGAGACCCCGGGGCACGGCCCGACCGTCGCCGAGATCGCCGAGCACGCGCATCTCAGCGAGGACGATGTGCGGGTGGGGCTGGAAGCCATGGACAGCTTCACCGCGCTCTCCCTGGACGCGGAGGTCGCCGGCAGCGACGACGGCTACGCGCTCGGCGACGCCCTCGGCGACTCCGACGCCGGCTACGACCTGATCGTCGACCGGGAGGCCGTCAAACCGTGTCTGCGCTCGCTGCCCGAACGTGAGCGCACCATCCTCTATCTGCGTTACTTCCGGGGGATGACCCAGAGCCGGATCGCCAGCCAGCTCGGCATCTCCCAGATGCACGTCTCGCGCTTGCTCAGCGGATGCTGTGCGCGTGTGCGTGAGGAGGCCCTTTCCGACAGCGCCTGATGCCCGGACCCGGCCGATCCGTCCTGCCCGTTCCGCTCTGCCGATCCGCCCTGCCGGCCCGCCCTGCCGGTCCGCCGCGGCATCGGTTCGCATCGCATTCGGCCGCCCGAGCCGCTTGTCGACCGGACGGCCGTTTGCGGTGGGCTCACTGCCGAACCCTCCCGGGACCGGTTGGCCAGTGCGCCGACACCTTCCGGACTATCCGCGAGAGGGTGTTTGAAACACGACGTCGGCACACGCGGCGTCAGTGCTGCGGCGGACCCTCCGGCAACTGCGTGGGGCCGTAGCGGTCGAGCGTGTCCTCCAGAAGGACGCGCAGGTCGTCCGGCAGATCCCCGTCGCGGCCCCAGATCAGTATCATCTCCGCGACATTGCGCAGTTTGATGTTCGCGTGCTGCGAGACCTCCCGCAGCACCTCCCATCCCTGGCCGGGCGTCACATGGCCGAGGGCGACGAGCATGCCGATGGCCTGGTCCACCGTCGCGTGCGAGGTGACGGCCTCCTTCAGTTGGCAGATCTCCTCCTCCAGCTGGAAGATCCGTTCCGCCTGGGAGGTGGTGTCCGGCTCGTCGTCTCCCGGACGGGCTTTCGAGGTCATCGTCCCCTCCGGGCTGCTGTGGTCTTCGCCGATGTCGGGCTCCCTCCATCGTCCCCACCGCGCCAGGGGTGTGCGAGCCGGGAGAAGGGGTACTGCGGGGAACCGGGTCAGAACCGTGGGCCGGGGAGGTGAAGAACGTCATGAGCCGTACCGAGGACCCCCGGGCGAGCGCGTACGACGCGACCCCGTTCCTGCCGGACGGCGGTGACCTCGCCGTATACCGGCGTGCCGCCGCCGACTGCCACGGCTGCCCCCTGTACGAGAACGCCACCCAGACCGTGTTCGGCCGGGGGGAGACCTCGGCGCGGGTCGTGCTGGTCGGCGAGCAGCCGGGCGACCAGGAGGACCGCCGGGGCGAACCCTTCGTGGGCCCGGCCGGACGCCTGCTGGACAAGGCGCTGACCGAGGCCGGCATCGATCGCGGCACCGCGTACGTCACCAACGCGGTCAAGCACTTCAAGTTCACCGTCGTCCCCGAACGCGGCAAGCGGCGCATCCACAAGGCGCCCAGCCTCCGCGAGACGGGCGCCTGCAAGCCCTGGTTGCGCGCCGAATTGGACCTGATCCGGCCCGATGTGGTGGTGGCCCTGGGTGCGACCGCCGCCAAGTCGCTGCTGGGCGGCTCCTTCCGGGTGAGCAAGGACCGCGGGAGCCTGCTCCCGCTGCCCGGCTCCGAGGACGAGCGGTACGTCGTCGCGACGGTGCACCCCTCGGCGATCCTCCGCGCCGACGACCGGGAGGCGGCGTACGCCGGGCTCGTGTCCGACCTGAAGGTGGCGGCGCGGGCGCTGAACGGGCGGGCCTGAGCTGAAGGCGGCGGTACGGGCGCCGAACGCGTGAGCGGCGGCTCCGGCCCGCCTGATCCGGCGATCCGCGGGTACCCGGCCCGCCATGAGCACGATCCTGTCGCGCCTGCCGTGGCGCAAGAAGCCGACCCGTACCGCCACCGAGGAGGTTCTTGAGGAGGTGAAGGAGCAGGGCCACGAGGACGACACCGACACCGGCGGGGGCACCGGGGGCGGCACGGGTGACCCGATCACCCCGAGCCTGAAGGCCAACCGGAAGACCGCCGAGGGACGCCCCTCCGACCGAGAGCCGTGACCGACCGCTCGACGAAGGAGGGAACACCCGTGGACCACACCCGAGTGCCGATTCTCGAAGCCCTGCGCCGCTACCACGAGCGCGGGGAACTCGCCTTCACCCCGCCCGGGCACAAACAGGCCCGCGGTGCCGACCCGGAAGCCAGAGAGCTGCTGAGCGACGTCTTCCGCTCCGATGTGCTCGCCTCGGGCGGTCTCGACGACCGCCGCATGACCGGTGAGGTCCTGGTGCGGGCCGAGAAACTGATGGCGGACGCCGTCCATGCCGAGCACACCTTCTTCACCACCTGCGGCAGCTCGCTGTCCGTGAAGGCCGCGATGCTAGCCGTGGCCGGTCCGCACGAGCAGCTGGTCGTGGGGCGTGACGCCCACAAGTCGGTGGTCTCCGGGCTGATCCTGGCCGGCATCGAGCCCGTCTGGGTCGACCCCCAGTGGGACGAACGGCAGCGCTTCGCGCACGCACCCTCACCGGAGGCCTTCGCCGAGGCCCTCGACCGCCATCCCGAGGCGCGCGGCGCCCTGGTCACCAGCCCGACCCCGTACGGCGGATGCGCGGATCTGGCCGCGATCGCCGAGATCTGCCACGCGCGCGGACTGCCACTCATCGTCGACGAGGCGTGGGGCGCGCACCTGCCCTTCCATCCGGATCTGCCGTCCTGGGCGATGGACGCCGGCGCGGACGTCTGCGTGACCAGCATCCACAAGATGGGCAGCGGCTTCGAACAGGGCTCTGTCTTCCATCTGCGGGGCTCTTTGATCGATCCCACGACCCTGAAGTCGCGTGCGGACCTGTTGGGGACCACCAGCCCCTCGGTCCTCATCTTCGCGGGACTCGACGCCTGGCGTCGCCAGATGGCCCTGCGCGGCAAGGACCTGCTGGACGACGCGCTGCACCTGGCCGAGCAGGTCCGGGCCGCCGTCGAGGAGATCCCGGGCCTGGAGGTCCTCGGACGCGACGACCTGGTGGGCCCGGGCCTGTCCGCGGACTACGACCCGCTGCCCATCACCATCGACGTCAGCGGCCTCGGCACGAGCGGCTACCGCGCCGCCGACTGGCTGCGCGCCGAACACCACATCGACATGCACCTCTCCGACCACCGCCGGATCAGCGCTCAGCTCACCTTCGCCGACTCGCCCGACACCACCCGGCCCCTGCTTCAGGCCCTGCGCGACCTCGCCGGGCGCGCCGACGAGCTCGCGGCCGGTCTGCCGCACCCCGAGGTGCCGACGGGAGACGAGATGCGCCTCGAGCAGGTGCGACTGCCGCGCGACGCGTACTTCGGGCCCAAGGAGTCCGTGCCCCTGGGGCAGGCGGCAGGCCGGACCGCCGCCGAGATGATCACGCCCTATCCGCCGGGCATCCCGGCCGTCCTGCCGGGCGAACGCCTCACCGAGCCGGTGCTGCGCTATCTGCGTACGGGCCTGGATTCGGGCATGAACCTCCCCGACGCCGACGACCCCGAGCTGCACACCATCAGCGTGTGCCGCTGACCTCTCCGCACCCGTACCAGGGGCGGCCCCGTTGCGGGCCGCCCCTCGGCTCGTAGGTACCTCACGCGGGCCCGGGTGTCCCCGCCCCGCACGGACAGCGCCTCCGTCATCACCACGCTGCGGACGGCGACACCCCGACGGGTCACCACAACGAGCGCGGCCCCTCGCCGGCCGGTCCCATGGACGTGTGACCACCCCCCCGGACGACTGCCTCGCCCGCAACGAGTGGATCTGCGGCGCCTACCTGCGCACCCGCCGCCACATCCTCCTCGACGCGGTGCTCCAGCATCTGCAGCTGGTCACGGCCTCCGTCGCCATCGCCCTGCTCATCGCGGTGCCGCTCGCGGTCCTGGCGCGCCGCCTGCGCCGGGCCGCCGCACCCGTCCTCGGCGTCACCACGGTCCTCTACACGATTCCGTCGCTGGCCATGTTCTCGCTGCTCCTGCCCCTGTACGGGCTGTCGGCGACCCTGGTCGTCACCGGGCTCGCCCTGTACTCGCTCACCCTGCTCGTCCGGAACATCCTCGCCGGGTTGCGCGCCGTTCCAAAGGAGACCCGGCAGGCCGCCCTCGGCATGGGCTACGGGCCGATCCGGCTGCTGCTCACCGTGGAACTGCCGCTCGCCCTGCCCGCCGCCATGGCCGGCCTGCGCATCGCCACCGTCTCGGCGGTGTCCCTGGTCACGGTCGGGGCGATCGTCGGCTTCGGCGGTCTCGGCAACCTCGTCTACGCGGGCATGAACACCTACTTCAAGGCACAGGTGCTGACCGCGTCCGTGCTGTGCGTGCTGATCGCGGTGGCCGCCGACGTGCTGCTGCTCGGTGTGCAAAGGCTCGCCACCCCCTGGGCGAGGGCGAGAAGCCGATGAGGACCCTCGGCGACACCTGGCACTGGCTCACCGACCCGGCGCACTGGGCGGGCGACGACGGCATCGGGCACCGACTGCAGCAGCACCTCGTCCTGACCGCCGTCTGTCTCCTCGTCAGCTGCCTGATCGCACTGCCCGTCGCCCTCGTCCTCGGTCACCTCGGCAAGGGCGGCGCACTCGCCGTCAACCTCTCCAACGTCGGCCGTGCCGTCCCCACCTTCGCCGTACTGGTGCTCCTGCTGCTCACCCCGATCGGCGCTTGGGGCGACGGCCCGACCGTCGTCGCTCTCGTGCTGTTCGCGGTGCCGCCGCTGCTGACCAACGCGTACGTCGGCATACGGGGGGTCGACCCCGACGTGGTGCGAGCGGCGCGGGGGATGGGCATGACCGGCCGCCAGGTGCTCCTTCGCGTGGAACTGCCCCTGTCGCTCCCCATGGTGCTGGGTGGGGTGCGCATCGCCGCCGTCCAGCTCGTCGCCACCGCCACGATCGCCGCGCTGGCCGGCGGCGGTGGACTCGGCCGCGTCATCACCGCGGGCTTCAACCTGGCCAGTACGCCCCAGGTCGTCGCCGGGGCCGCCCTCGTGGCCGCGTTCGCACTGGTGGTTGAGGGGATCTTCGAGGCCTTCGAGCGGCTGGCGCCGCGCCGGGCGAGGGACCGGCGATGAGACGGTACGCGGCGTTCGCGTCCGTCCTGCTGGTCGCCGGCTGTATGACGGGCCCCTCCCTGGAGACCCGGGGCCGGGTCACCGCGCCGCCCGGCGACAGCAGGCACCTGACCGTCGGCTCGGCCGGCTTCACCGAGAGCGACCTGCTCGCCCACATGTACGCCCTGCTGCTGAACCGGGCCGGCTACACGACCTCCCTCATCACCGTCGCCAACCGCGAACTGTACGAACCCGCCCTGGAGTCCGGGCAGATCGACGTGATCCCGGAGTATGCGGCCACCTTCGCGGACTGGCTCCAGGCAAGGACCCACGGCGCCGGGGCCGCGCCCGTCGGCTCGCCGGACCTCGCCGCCACCATGAGCGCGCTGCGGAGACTGACCGCGCCCCGCGGACTGACGGTGCTCGACCCGGGCCGCGCGGTCGATCGAAACGCCTTCGCGGTGACCCGCGCCTACGCCCGCGACCACCACCTTCAGACCCTGAGCGACCTCGGCCGCTCGGGCCTGAAGGTGCGGCTCGCGGCAGGGGACGAATGTGTGCGCCGGCCGTACTGCGCACCCGGGTTGAGAAAGACGTACGGCATCGACATCACCGGTATCGACCCCAAGGGTGTCGGCACCACACAGGCCAAGCGGGCCGTCCAGGACGGTCGGGACCAGATGGTGCTGACCACCACGACGGACGCCACCCTCGACACGTTCGGGCTCGTCCTGCTCGCGGACGACAGACACCTGCAGAACGCGGACTACGTCGTCCCGGTCGTCAACCGCGCCCGGGCGGGCGGCGTCCGTGTCATCAAGGCCCTGAGCGCTCTCAACCCGGTCCTGACGACTGAGGACCTGACGTCCCTGAACCAGCGGGTGGACAGCTGGCGGCGGCTGCCGCAGGACGTGGCCCGCGCCTACCTCGAGGACAAGGGGCTCCTGAAGTGACGTGGCGGGTGGGCCTCCTGCCGGCTTCGGAAGCCGATGCACGAGGGACATGGCGATGACGGCCGACTTCGTCACGGAGTGAACGCGTCCGCCGAGCAGCGAAGGGCCGTGTGGAGCCCGGCCGGGGTCAGGACGCCGAGGAAGTGCCTTCCGTCCAGAACAGCCACCCAGCCGGCGTCGTACTGGAGCATCACCTCGAACGCCTCCTTCAGCGAAGCGCCCACCGGGACCCAGCAGTCCATCCGGTGGGCGTGGTCGCGGACCAGGCCGCCGTCGGCCAGCTCCTCGGTGCCGACGCAGCCGTGCAGATCGCCTTCCGCGTCCAGGACGACCGCCTGGAGTGCGCCCTCGGCGCGCAACCGGGCCTCGGCCCGCCGGGCGGGCTCGTCGAGGCGGGTGACCGGCGGCTGTTCGAGGTCGCCCGGCTGGACCTCCGTCACCGACAGGCGCTTCAGCCCACGGTCCGCGCCCACGAACGCGGCGACATACGGCGTGGCCGGCCGGCCCAGCACCGCCCCCGGTGTGTCGAACTGCTCGACGCGCCCCTGTCCGTACACCGCGATCCGGTCGCCCAGCCGCACCGCTTCCTCGATGTCGTGCGTGACCAGCAGCACCGTCTTGCGCACGGCCGCCTGCATCCGCAGGAACTCGTCCTGCAACTGCTTCCGCACCACCGGGTCGACCGCACCGAACGGCTCGTCCATCAGCAGCACGGGCGGATCGGCGGCGAGCGCCCGCGCCACTCCGACCCGCTGCCGCTGACCGCCCGACAACTGGTCCGGGTAGCGCGGCCCGTAGGTCCTCGGGTCCAGGCCCACCAGCTCCAGCAGCTCGGCGGCGCGCGCCCGTGCCCTCGCCTTCGTCCAGCCGAGCAGCAGCGGGACGGTAGCCGTGTTGTCGAGCACGGTGCGGTGCGGGAACAGCCCCACCTGCTGGATGACGTAGCCGATCCGGCGCCGCAGTCGCACCGGATCGACGGCCGCGACGTCCTCACCGCCCACTACGACACGCCCGGAAGTCGGTTCCACCAGCCGGTTGACCAGCATCATCGTGGTCGTCTTGCCGCAGCCGGACGGCCCGACGAGCGTGACCAGTTCACCCTCGGCGACCTCGAACGACAGGTCGCGCACGGCGATCGTGCCGTCCGGATACCGCTTGGTGACCTGCTCGAACCGGATCATTCCCTCACGCTAACCGCGCCGGTCACTCACCGCTCACCAGCACCACCTCCAGGGTGCGCGGTCCGTGCACCCCCTCGACCCGGTCCAGCTCGATGTCGCTCGTCGCGGACGGCCCGGAGATCCATGTCAGCGGACGTGCCGGGTCGAGCCGTTCCAGGGCCTGGGGGACGGAGGAGACCACCTGGTCGGGGAAGCGCACCACACAGATGTGGTGGTCGGGGACCAGGGTGATACGGCGGCGGCCCTGGTCCGGTGCGCCGTCCAGCACGATGGTGCCGGTCTCGGCGATGGCGAGGGCGCAGCCGGTGACCACGCTGTCGACGCGGTCCAGCTCGTGCGACGTGCTCTCCACCCGGTCGGGGACCTGCTCGACGCCGGTGAGCCAGTGTGACGGCAGTCCGGGCGGCACCAGAACGGTGCGCGCGCCGCGCGCGGCGAGCAGACCGGCCAGCACCGACGGCAGCGCGGCGGCATCGGCCCGGTGCACGATCGCCCGGTAGTCCGCCAGGTTCTCCGCCAGCAGATCGACCGTCTCCTCGACGCCGAGCTCGCCGTGCTCCCTGAGATAGGCCCGGGAAACGGCCTGGTCGTACGCCGTGTCGTCCTTCGGTACGTCCGCCAGCGCGCGCCGCACCCGGCCCAGGATCTGCTCTCTGCTGTTCACTTTCCATCGCCTCCGTCCTTGCCGCCCCGGGTCCGCTGCCACCAGTCGCGGAACGGCTCCGCCGGCACCTGCGGCAGGTCCCGGCTAGCGCTCCACGCCCGGCCGGGGCCCGGTAGCGTCCGCGGAAGGAAGCGGCGCGAGCGCGACGCCAGCCGCTGACCCGTCCGCAGCGCCCCGGCGTGGCCGAACGCCCAGCGTGCCGCCCGCATCGCCGCCCGCTCGGCGGCATGCCCCTTCGCGGGCCTCAGCACGACCTTGTTGCCGCCCTGTGTCACCGGTCCGCCCTGCACGACCCGTTCCCGCAGATGCACCAGCACCTCGGGAATGTCGATGGCGACCGGACACACCTCGTAGCAGGCGCCGCACAGCGAGGACGCGTACGGCAGGGAGGCGTCGATCTCGCTCTGGGTGCCCCGCAGCTGGGGGCTGAGGATCGCGCC
Source organism: Streptomyces sp. NPDC107546 (assembly GCF_055639175.1). Classification (NCBI taxonomy): domain Bacteria; kingdom Bacillati; phylum Actinomycetota; class Actinomycetes; order Kitasatosporales; family Streptomycetaceae; genus Streptomyces; species Streptomyces sp. NPDC107546. The sequence goes on from NZ_JBVKBA010000020.1 coordinate 9,574, forward strand.
GATCGGGCCCGGGTACACCGAGCCGTAGGCGTGGCCGCCCGCCCGCTCGTACACCGGGCACACATTGAGACACGCCGAGCAGCGGATGCAGCGCAGCGCCTGGCGGCCCACCTGGTCGGCGAGCGTGTCGGTGCGCCCGTTGTCGAGCAGTACCAGGTGGAAGGTCCTCGGTCCGTCCTCGGCGGTGGTGCCGGTCCACGTGCTGGTGTACGGGTTCATGCGCTCGGCCGTGGAGGAGCGCGGCAGGGTCTGCAGGAACACCTCCAGGTCCCGCCAGGTCGGCACGATCTTCTCGATGCCGACGACCGAGATCAGCGTCTCGGGGAGGGTGACGCACATCCGCCCGTTGCCCTCGGACTCCACCACGACCAGCGTGCCGGTCTCGGCGACCATGAAGTTCGCGCCGGAGATCCCGACCTTGGCGCGCAGGAACTTCTCCCGCAGGTGCAGCCGGGCCGCCTCGGCGAGTTCGGCGGGCGAGTCGGTCAGCCCCTCGGGGGCGGGGCGGCCCCACGCGGCCATCTCCGAGCGGAAGATGTCCCGGATCTCGCCGCGGTTACGGTGGATCGCCGGGACGAGGATGTGCGAGGGGCGGTCCTTGCCCAACTGGACTATCAGTTCGGCGAGATCGGTCTCGTAGGCGCGGATGCCCTCCGCCTCCAGGGCCTCGTTGAGCCCGATCTCCTGGGTGGCCATCGACTTGACCTTGACGACTTCGGACTCGCCGGTAGCCCTGACCAGTTCGGCCACGATCCGGTTGGCCTCCTCCGCGTCGGCGGCCCAGTGCACCACGCCGCCCGCCGCCGTGACCGACTCCTCCATCTGGACCAGATACCGGTCCAGATGGCGCAGCGTGTGGTCCTTGATCTGCCGGCCCGCCTCCCGCAGCTCCGCCCAGTCGGACACCTCCGCGACCGCCTTGGCGCGCTTGGCGCGGATGGTGTGGGTGGCGTGGCGCAGATTGCCGCGCAGGGTCCGGTCACGCACCGCCTCGTGCGCCGCTGCCGGGAAGGCGGGCATACCGAGATACGTTCCGCTCATACCAGCGGCTCCTCTTCCGTGCTCGCCAGGATCTCCGCGATGTGCACCGGCCGCATCCCGACCCTCAGGCGAGCCATCGTTCCGCCGATGTGCATCAGACAGGAGTTGTCGGCCGCGCACAGCACCTCAGCCCCCGTCGACTCGGCGTTGCGCACCTTGTCGACGCCCATCGCAGCCGAGACATCGGAGTTCTTCAGGGCGAACGTGCCGCCGAAGCCGCAGCACTCCTCGGCCCCCGGCAGCTCGACCAACTCCAGGCCCTTCACGGCCTGGAGCAGCCGCCTGGGACGGTCGCCGAGGCCCAGGCTCCGCAGACCGTGGCAGGTCGGGTGGTAGGTCACTTTGTGCGGGTAGTACGCGCCGACATCGCTCACTCCCAGCACGTCCACCAGGAACTCCGTCAGCTCGTACGTCTTCGGGACCACGGGTGCCAGGGTGGCCGCGAGTGCGTCCCCGCGGCCCTCGGCCCGTGCCCGCTCGCCCATCCGCGGATACAGCTCCCGCACCATCGCCCCGCACGATCCCGACGGCGTCACGATCGCTTCGTAGTCCCGGAAGACATCGGAGAACTTCACGGCGAGCGGCTCGGCCTCATGCCGGTATCCGGTGTTGTAGTGGGCCTGTCCGCAACACGTCTGCGCCATCGGGAAGTCGACCTCGACGCCCAGTCTGGTCAGCAGTTTCACCACCGCGCGGCCGGTGTCCGGATAGAGCGTGTCGTTGACGCAGGTCAGGAAGAGGGCGACACGCATCGCGGCTCCTTGGGGTCGATCATCGGATGAGTGCAGGGTAGTCGGCGGACGCGGCCTGGGGGAGACCCCGGCTCAGGGCGTGGCGAGCCGGGAATCCGCCGTGCGCCACGCGGCCGTGTCGCCGCGCGGTTGGTACCGGGTGAGAGGCTGGGTGGCGGCGAGCAGCCGGCGCATCTCGGCCCGGTCGCCGACGAGTCCGTGGGCGCGGGCCTGGACGAGGACGTTCCCGAGGGCGGCCGCCTCCGTCGGACCGGCCACCACCGGGAGTCCGCAGGCGTCGGCGGTCAGCTGGCACAGCAGGGCGTTGCGGGTGCCGCCTCCGACGATGTGAACCACGTCCACCGGGTGGTCGGCGAGCCGCTGGGCCTCGGACACGGCCCGGCGGTGGGCGAGTGCGAGGGAGTCGAGGATGCACCGCGTGACCTCGGCGGGGGAGTCCGGCACCGGCTGCCCCGAGGCCCGGCACGCCTCGGCGATGCGCGCCGGCATCCGCCCGGGCGCCAGGAACGCCGCGTCACCGGCGTCCACGACGGAGCGCAGCGCCGGGACCTCGGCGGCGGCCGACAGCAGCCCGGGCAGGTCCGGGTCGCCCCACTCCCGTACGCACTCCTGGAGCAGCCACAGCCCCATGATGTTCCGCAGATAGCGGACCGTTCCGTCCAGGCCGAGCTCGTTGGTGAAGTTGGCGGCCCGGCTCTCCTCGGTCAGCACGGGTGCCTGGAGCTCCAGGCCGGCCAGCGACCAGGTGCCGGTGCAGATGTAGGCGAACCGCTCACCGACGGCGGGTACGGCGGCCACCGCGGACGCCGTGTCGTGCGAGCCCACGGTGGTGACCGGCACGGGACCCTGCAGCCCCGTCTCGTCCAGCACCTCGGGCCGCAGCACACCGGCCGGGTCGCCGGGCCGGCGCAGCGGTGCGAACAGGCTGAGGTCGATGTCCAGCCGGGCCGCGACGCGGTACGCCCAGTCGCGCGTGCGGGGGTCGATGAGCTGGGTGGTGGAGGCGTTGGTCAGCTCGGTGCCCTGCTCGCCCGTCAGCCAGTACGTCAGCAGGTCCGGGATGAGCAACAGGCGCCGGGCCTGGGCGAGTTGGGCGGTGGATCGGGCCGAGGTGAGCTGGTACAGCGTGTTGAAAGGCGCGTACTGCAAGCCGGTCGCGGCGTACAACTCGTCCGCGGGGACGGTCGCCCAGACCTTCCCCGCGATCCCCTCCGTGCGGGAGTCCCGGTAGTGCACCGGGTTGCCGAGCAGGGCTCCGTCCGCGTCCAGCAGGCCGTAGTCCACGGCCCAGCTGTCGATGCCGACCGAGTCGACCCGGCCGGCCGCGCGCAGCCCTTCGATGACGCCCGCGTACAGCGACAGGATGTCCCAGCGCAGCCCCTCGGGGACCCGCACGGGCCGGTTCGGGAAGCGGTGCGCCTCGGACAGCTCCAGGGTGCCGGTGCCCACGCGGCCGACCATGACGCGCCCGCTGGACGCGCCGAGGTCGACCGCGGCGTACGACTGCACGGCGCTCACCGCAGGAAGGCGGCCGCGACGCCGGCGTCGACCGGGACGTGCAGTCCCGTGGTGTGGGTGAGGTCCCCGCCGGTCAGCGCGAACACGGCGTTCGCTACGTGCTCCGGCAGCACCTCCCGCTTGAGGATGGTCCGCTGGGCGTAGAACTCGCCGAGCTTCTCCTCCGGCACCCCGTACACGGCCGCGCGCTGCGCGCCCCAGCCGCCCGCGAAGATGCCCGAGCCGCGCACCACCCCGTCCGGGTTGACCCCGTTCACGCGGATGCCGTGCTCGCCCAGCTCGGCGGCCAGCAGTCGCACCTGGTGCGCCTGGTCGGCCTTTGTCGCGGAGTAGGCGATGTTGTTGGGCCCGGCGAAGACGGCGTTCTTGGAGGCGATGTAGACGATGTCTCCGCCCAGCTCCTGGGCGATCATCACGCGCGCGGCCTCGCGGGAGACGAGGAAGGAGCCGCGGGCCATGATGTCGTGCTGGAGGTCCCAGTCCTTCACCGAGGTCTCGAGCAGCGGCTTGGAGATGGAGATGCCGGCGTTGTTGACCACGAGGTCGATGCCGCCGAAGGCCAGCACGGCGGCCTTGAAGGCGTCCGTGATCTGCTCCTCGGAGGTGACGTCGACCGTCACGGCGACGGCCTTGTCCGGCCCGCCGAGCTCCTCGGCCACGGCGGCGGCGTTCTCGGCGTCGAGGTCGGCGACGACGACGCAGGCGCCCTCGGCCACCAGCCGTTGCGCGATCGCCTTGCCGATCCCGCTGCCGGCCCCCGTCACCAGCGCCACCCGCGTGGCGAGCGGCTTGGGCTTCGGCATCCGCTGGAGCTTGGCCTCCTCCAGCGCCCAGTACTCGATGCGGAACTTCTCGGACTCCTCGATCGGCGCGTACGTCGACACGGCCTCGGCGCCGCGCATCACGTTGATCGCGTTGACGTAGAACTCGCCGGCCACGCGGGCGGTCTGCTTGTCCTTGCCGAAGGAGAACATGCCGACGCCGGGCACGAGCACGATCGTCGGGTCGGCCCCCCGCATGGCGGGGGAGTCGGGCAGAGCATGCCTCTCGTAGTAGGCGGCATACTCCTCGCGGTAGGCGGCGTGCAGTTCCTTCAGCCGGGCGACGGCCTCCTCCAGCGGCGCCGTGGGCGGCAGGTCGAGGACCAGCGGACGGACCTTGGTGCGCAGGAAGTGGTCCGGGCAGGAGGTGCCGAGCGCGGCGAGCCGAGGGTGCTCGGCTCGCGCCACGAAGTCGAGGACGACCTCGGAGTCGGTGAAGTGCCCGACCTGCGGCTTGTCCTGGGACGCGATCGCCCGGACGTACGGCGCGAGGGCCGCGGCCCGCTCCCGGCGCTCGGTCTCGGGCAGGGCCTCGTATCCCTCGATCACCGGCCCGAACGGCTCGGGCCTGCCCCGCTCGGTGAGGAAGGCCTCGGCGGTGCGGATGATGTACAGCGAGTTGCGCTCGCACTCCTGCGAGGTGGCTCCCCAGGCAGTGGTCCCGTGACCGCCCAGGATGCAGCCGATGGCCTGCGGGTTGGCCTCCTTGATGGCGGCGATGTCCAGCCCGAGCTGGAACCCTGGCCGCCGCCACGGCACCCACACCACGGTGTCGCCGAAGCACTCGGCGGTCAGCTTCTCCCCGTCGGCCGCGCAGGCGAGCGCGATCCCGGAGTCGGGGTGGAGGTGGTCGACGTGGGGCGCGTCCACGAGACCGTGCATGGCGGTGTCGATGGAGGGGGCGGCCCCGCCCTTGCCGTGCAGACAGTAGTCGAACGCGGCGACCATCTCGTCCTCCCGCTCGACACCGGGGTAGACGTCGACGAGGGCCCGCAGCCGGTCGAGCCGCAACACGGCCAGCCCGGCCTCGGTCAGGGTCCCGAGATCACCCCCGGACCCCTTGACCCACATCAGCTCCACATCACCCCCGGTCACGGGATCGGTGTCGGTGCCTTTGGCGGACGCGTTGCCGCCGGCGTAGTTGGTGTTACGGGGATCGGAGCCGAGCCGATGGGCACGGGCGAGGAGAGCGGCGGCTTCGGGATGGGTTGCCATGAGGATTCGGTCCTTAACTGAAAGAGAGTGGTGGAGCGCCCCGTCAGGGGCGCGGGGCTGTATCAATGTGCGGCTCTGCCGCGTGGGCGCGACAAGCCACACACGGCAGACGGCCTGGAACCGGGCGCACCCGGAAGACGCGACCAGAAATCAAGCACCCCAACCGGCCTGCTGACCGCCCACGCGCTCCTCAACGATCTTCTGAGCCCACCCGGACCGCGCATACGCACGCATGGGGTCGGGTTCCAGCCCCATCTCCTCCCGCACCTCCGCCAGCAGCGGGCGAACGTCCGTGTTGTACGCGTCCATCAGCACGGCGTTGGCCCCGAGCACATCCCCGACCCGCTGCGCCGCAGCCAGCGCGTCCCCGTCCACCAGCAGCGCCTTGGCCGTGGCCTCCTGGACGTTCATCACCGAGCGGATGATCGCCGGGATCTTGGCCTCGATGTTGTGGCACTGGTCGAGCATGAAGGCGACCTCGGAGGTGAACCCGCCCCCGCGCACCACCTCGTACATGATCCGGAACAGCTGGAACGGATCCGCAGCCCCGACCATCAGGTCGTCGTCGGCGTAGAACCGCGAGTTGAAGTCGAACCCGCCGAGCTTGCCCTCCCGCAGCAGCGTCGCCACGATGAACTCGATGTTGGTGCCCGGTGCGTGATGCCCCGTGTCCACCACCACCTGCGCCTTCGGTCCCAGCTTCAGGCAGTGCGCGTACGCCGTCCCCCAGTCCGGCACGTCCGTCGTGTAGAAGGCCGGCTCGAAGAACTTGTACTCCAGCAGCATCCGCTGCCCGTCGCCCAGCCGCTCGTAGACCTCGGCGAGGCCCTGCGCGAGCCGGTCCTGCCGCTCACGGATGTCGTCCTGCCCGGGGTAGTTCGTCCCGTCCGCGAACCACAGCTTCAGGTCCCTCGACCCGGTGGCGTCCATGATGTCGACGCACTCCAGCAGATGGTCGACGGCCTTGCGCCGCACCGCCGCGTCCGGATGGCAGATGCTGCCCAGCTTGTAGTCGTCGTCCTGGAAGGTGTTGGAGTTGATCGCGCCGAGCCTCACGCCGCGCTCCTGCGCGTACTTGGCCAGCGCCGCGTAGTCGTCCACCTTGTCCCACGGGATGTGCAGCGCCACGGTCGGCGCGACACCCGTGAACTCGTGGACCTTCGCCGCGTCCTCCAGCTTCTCGCGCGGATCGCGGGGGACGCCGGCTTGCGCGAACACCTTGAAGCGCGTGCCCGAGTTCCCGTACGCCCATGACGGCGTCTCGACGGCCTGGGACTTCAGAGCGGCCTTCACCGCGGCGAGCTCGGTCACTTGGGGGCTCCTGTGGCATCGGTGGGCAGCGGTGGGGGACACCGTCCGTGAAACGATTCAGGATGGGAAGCTAAGAGCCTCCACCTGGGGTGTCAAGGCTTGCGGCGGGTCGATCTTGCCGTGACCACGTTGTGACCCTTGGCTATCGAAATTTTTTCGAGGCGACCCCATTGACGTGACATGGCTGCCCCGCCTAACGTCCCGGCAACCAAGTTGAAACCTTTCACGACGCCGTGAGGACAACCTGCCGGCGTCGTCGAGGAGCCCCCATGACCCACCCGTCCGACACGGGTCCGGCCCCGGTGCTGGCGCTCAGGGACATCTCCAAGTCCTTCGGCGCGGTGCGCGCCCTGAGAGACGTGTCCCTGGAACTGTTCCCCGGCGAGGTGCACGCCCTCGCCGGTGAGAACGGCGCGGGCAAGTCGACCCTCATCAAGACGCTCGCCGGTGTGCACCGACCGGACGCCGGTCAGGTGCTGCTCGACGGTGAGCCGACCGTCTTCCACGGCCCGGCCGACGCCCGGGACGCCGGTATCGCCGTGATCTACCAGGAACCGACCCTCTTCCCCGACCTGTCGATCGCCGAGAACATCTTCATGGGCCGCCAGCCCCGCAAGGCCCTCGGCCGGATCGACCACAAGGCCACGAACGCGGCCACCGCGGCCCTGATGCGACGCCTGGGCGTCGACCTCGACCCCGAGCGCCCGGCACGCGGCCTGTCCATCGCGGACCAGCAGATCGTGGAGATCGCCAAGGCGCTCTCCTTCGACGCCCGCGTCCTGATCATGGACGAGCCGACCGCGGCCCTCACCGGCAGCGAGGTGGCCCGGCTCTTCGGCGTCGTCCGCACCCTGCGCGAGCAGGGCGCGGCGGTGCTGTTCATCTCCCACCGGCTGGCGGAGATCTTCGAGATCTGCCAGCGGGTGACCACCCTGCGCGACGGCGCCTGGATCGCGAGCGAACCGCTGGAGGGGATGACCGAGGACGACCTCGTGCGCCGCATGGTCGGCCGCGACCTCGACGAGCTGTACCCCAAGCAGGACGTGGCGCCGGGGGAGGTCGCACTGAGCGTACGGCGGCTGACCAGGGAAGGCGTCTTCACGGACGTGTCCTTCGACGTGCGGCGCGGTGAGATCGTCGGTCTCGCCGGGCTCGTCGGCGCCGGCCGGACCGAGGTCGCACGCGCCGTCTTCGGCATCGACCGCTGGGACGCGGGCGAGGTCGAGGTCGACGGCAGGACACTCACCAACGGCGCACCCTCCACCGCGATGGCCGCCGGGCTCGCCCTGGTCCCCGAGGACCGGCGCGCCCAGGGCCTGGTGATGGACATGTCCATCGAACGCAACATCGGCCTGACCGGCCTGCGCACGACCGTGAAGGCCGGGCTCGTGGACCGCGGCGCCGAACGCAGCCGATCCCTCGACTGGGCCGTCAAGCTCCAGGTGAAGTACGCCCGGATCGCGGACGCCGTCTCCACGCTGTCCGGCGGCAACCAGCAGAAGGTGGTCCTCGCCAAGTGGCTCGCCACCGGCCCGAAGGTGCTGATCGTCGACGAGCCGACCCGCGGCATCGACGTCGGCACGAAGGCCGAGGTGCACCGGTTGCTCAGCGAGCTGGCCGCAGACGGCGTGGCCGTCCTGATGATCTCCTCCGACCTGCCCGAGATCCTCGGTATGGCCGACCGCGTGCTCGTGATGCACGAGGGCCGGCTCACCGCCGAGATCCCGCGCTCCGAAGCCACCGAGGAAACCGTGATGGCCGCAGCCACCGGGAGGGCCGCGTGAGCGTCGCACGCGCGGCCGCCGGGCCGCAGATGACCACGATGCCCGCACCTCTGCGCCGCTGGGGCGGAGAGGCGAACGAAAGGCGGTCGGCATGACGGTGACTGCCCCCGATCAGGCCCCCGTGACCGATATGCCGAAATCCAGCGGAACCCGGCTGGTCGACCGCGTGTTCAAGATGCGGGAACTCGCCATCCTGGTCGTCTTCCTGGTGATGATCACCGTCGCCCAACTCGGCAACAGCGACTTCCTCTCCGAGCAGGGCATCAAGGACCTGCTGCTGAACGCGACCATCCTGGTGCTGGTCGCGACCGGCCAGTCCCCGGTCGTCATCACCCGCAACGTCGACCTGTCGGTCGGCTCCACCCTCGGCATCAGCGCCTTCGCGGCCGGCACGTATCTGCACGGCGGCGGCGACCCCGTCGTGGGGGTGGTGCTGGCGATCCTGCTCGGCGTCGGCTTCGGTCTCCTCAACGGGCTGCTCGTCAGCCTCGGCCAGGTGCCCGCCCTCGTCGTCACCCTCGGCACCCTCTACATCATCCGCGGCATCGACTCCATCTGGGTCGGCTCGCGGCAGATCACGGCGGCCGACCTGCCCGGCGGGTTCGTCGACTTCGGGTCCGGCGGCATCTCCGCCGTCCCCTGGCTGGCCCTCATCGCCCTGGTCGTCCTGGTCGCGACCGCGTGCTACCTCAGGCACTACGGCAGCGGTCGCGAGCTGTACGCCCTCGGCTCCAACCCGGAGGCCGCCCGCCTCGCCGGCATCCCGGTGCGCAGGCGGATCCTGGCCGCGTACACCTTCTGCGGCGGCCTGGCCGGGCTCGCGGGCGCGCTGTACCTGGCCCGGTTCGGCAACGTCGACTCCGGCACCGGCAACGGCTACGAACTCACCGTCGTCAGCGCGGTCGTGGTCGGCGGCGTGGTCTTCACCGGCGGCTCCGGCAGCGTCTACGGCGCGGCTCTCGGCGCCCTGCTGCTGACCTCCATCAACAGCGTGCTGCCCGCCCTCGGAGTCAGCTCCGTCTGGGTGCTCGCCATCAACGGCGTCCTGCTCCTGCTCGCCATCGCGGTCGACCGGATCGTCGCGCTGCGGGTGGCCTCCGCCCTGAAGAAGACGACCGCGAAGAAGACGGCCCTGAAGAAGGGGAACGCCCGCCATGCCTGACTCCTTGACGCGCGCGATCCGCTGGGACACGGTCGTCGGCGCCCTCCTCGTCGTCCTCCTGCTGCTGTCGTTCGGCCTCGTCGACGGCTTCGGCAACGCCCTCAACCTGTCGTTCCTGATCGGCAACACCCTGCCGATCGCGCTCATCGCGCTGCCCATGACCCTGCTCGTGGTCGCGGGTGAGATCGACTTGTCCGTCGCCTCCACTGCCGGGCTGTCGGGCGCGGTGATGGGCAAGCTGTGGAACGACGGCATGGCGATCGAGACGATCATCCCGCTCTGCCTCCTCCTCGGCGTGGTGTGCGGGCTGGTCAACGGCCTGCTGGTGACCCGCCTCGGGCTGCCCTCCCTGGCCGTCACCATCGGCACCCTCGCCGCCTACCGGGGTATCGCACAGATCGTGCTCGGCTCTGACGCGGTGACCGACTTCCCCACCCAGTACCTGAACTTCGCGGCCGGACGCATCGGCGACAGCTTCCTCCCGCAGGCGTTCCTGCCGTTCGTGGTGCTGCTCGCGATCGCCGTGGTCGTCCTGCACGCCACCCCGTTCGGCCGCTCGCTGTTCGCCGTCGGTGCCAGCGAGGAGGCGGCACGGTTCGCCGGCATCCGGGTCAAGCGTGCGAAGTTGATCCTTCTCACCGCGACCGGCTTCATGGCCTCCCTCACCGGCATCTTCTGGGCGCTGCACTACGCCAGCGCCCGCTACGACAACGCCACCGGACTCGAACTGTCCGTCGTCGCGGCCGTCCTGCTCGGCGGCATCGACTTCGACGGCGGCAAGGGCACGCTCGGCGGCGCCATCGCGGGAGTGTTCCTGCTGGGCGCCCTGCAGAACGTGATGAGCCTCGTCAACGTCTCCGCACAGTCGCAGATCGTCGTCACCGGCGTCCTGCTCGTCGTCTCCGTGCTCGGCCCCCGGGTCGCACGCCAGATATCCGTAGCGAGGGCGGGCCGCCGAGCCGCCTCGACTCCGGCCTCGTAACCTCCACCCACCCTCGTAAAGGACCCTCCGTCATGCGCAAGTCCTCGATCCGCCGCACCTGCGCCGCCCTCGCCGCCGTCACCTCCCTCGCGCTCGCCGTGACCGCCTGCGGCGGCACCACGAAGAAGGACGTCGCGAGCGAGAGCGCCGCCCCCGCCGACTCGGGTGCCAGGGCGAACCCGAACGCCGCCACCAAGAAGGGCCTGACCGTCGGCTTCCTGCCCAAGCAGGTCAACAACCCGTACTTCACCTCCGCAGACAACGGAGGCAAGAAGGCCCTGGAGGAACTGGGCTCGAAGTACAAGGAGGTCGGCCCGTCCAGCGCCACCGACACCAGCGGCCAGGTGTCCTACGTCAACACGCTCACCCAGCAGCAGGTCAACGCGATGGCCGTGTCCGCGCAGGACCCGGGCGCCCTGTGCACCGCGCTCAAGCAGGCCATGAGCAACGGCATCAAGGTCGTCACCTACGACTCCGACACCAAGCCCGACTGCCGCAACGCCTTCGTCTCGCAGGCCTCCGCCGAGGACCTGGGCCGCACCGAGGTGCAGCTGCTCGCCCAGCAGATCGGCTACAAGGGCGAGATCGCGATCCTGTCCGCCGCACAGACCGCGACGAACCAGAACACCTGGATCGGCTACATGAAGGACGAGCTGAAGGACCCCAAGTACAAGGACGTCAAGCTCGTCAAGATCGCCTACGGCAACGACGACGCCCAGCAGTCCTTCCAACAGACCCAGGGCCTGCTCCAGCAGTACCCGAACCTGAAGGGGATCATCTCCCCGACCACCGTCGGCATCAAGGCTGCCGCCCAGTACCTGTCCGGCTCCAAGTACAAGGGCAAGGTCAAGCTGACCGGCCTCGGCACCCCGAACGACATGCGCCAGTACGTCAAGAACGGCACCGTCGAGGCGTTCGAGCTGTGGGACCCGGCCGAGCTCGGCGACCTGGCCGCCCGCATCGCGATCGCCCTGGCGTCCGGGCAGATCACCGGCAAGGAGGGCGAGACCTTCAAGGCCGGCGACACCACGTACACCATCGGCAAGGACGGCGTGATCAACCTCGGCAAGCCGACCGTGTTCGACAGCAAGAACATCGACCAGTTCAACTTCTGACAGCGGGAGCGGTACTTCATGCAGCGCGTCTGTTTCCTGCTCAAGGTCCGTGAGGACCGGATCGCCGAGTACCGCGAACGCCACGCCGTCGTGTGGCCGCAGATGCTTCAGGCGCTCTCGGCCACCGGCTGGCACAACTACTCCCTCTTCCTGCGGGACGACGGCCTTCTCGTCGGCTACCTGGAGACCGAGGACTTCGAAGCCGCCCTGGCCGGCATGGAGGCGACCGAGGTCAACGCCCGGTGGCAGGCCGAGATGGCGCCGTTCTTCGAGTCGCTGGACGGCGCCCGGCCCGACGAGGCCATGAAGCCCCTCACCGAAGTGTTCCACCTCGCCTGAACCCGGGAGACCTACCCATGAGACGACGCACCGTGCCGGCGACCGCCCTGCTGAGCGCCGTGGTGGCTCCGGGGAGGGCACAGGCGGCGACCCCCGGCCCCTCGGTCACCAGGACCGGCACCACCACGCTCGACAGCCAGGCGATCTACTTCGTGTCGTACGACGGCCTGGTCAACAACAACTCCTTCCAGAAGAACGGCCTGCTCACCTACCAGGGCTACCAGTACGCCGCCTGGTACACCTCCACCCGCAACGCCGTGGTCGCCCGCCGCAGGCTCGGGTCGAGCACCTGGTCCACGGTCACCCTCTCCCACCAGCTCAAGAGCGACGACTCGCACAACGTCATCTCCCTGGGCGTCTCCAGGATCGACGGCCGCCTGCACGTCAACATGGACTCGCACAGCGACGGCTACTTCTACGTGAAGTCCGTCGCCGGGCTGATGGACACCCCCGCCACCACCGCCTGGACCTCGTCCGTCTTCGGCGCGATCCAGACCTCCCTCGACGGACTCGCGCTCACCTCGCAGTTCACCTACCCGCAGTTCATCTCCACCCCCGAGGGCAAGCTGCAGCTCAGCCACCGGGTCGGGATCTCCGGCAACGGCCGCAACGCCCTCGCGGAGTACGACGGTTCGTCCTGGAAGGCGCTCGGGGAGTGGACCGGCTCGACCGGCACCTACACCAGCTCCCACGGCTCCAGCACCGCCCGCAACATGTACCTGCACGGCATCGACTACGACGCGGGCGGCCGCCTGCACTCCTTCTTCACCTGGCGCGAGCAGAACGCCGCCGTGATGTGCTCCAGCGGGGGCATCACCAACCACGACACCGGCTACGTCTACTCCACCGACCGCGGCCGCACCTGGCGCAACGACGCCGGCGCCCTCGTCGCCACCACCGGAACCTCCGACACGGTCGCCGTAACGGACGCGGGGCTCGTCGTGGACCCCCTCAACCCCGACCACTCCCTGATGAACCAGGAGAGCCAGTTCACCGACTCGGCCGGCCTGCCGCACGCGATCATCAGCTACGTCCCCGGCCGCTTCGGCCAGTGCACGACCGACTACGTCGCCGAGCGCACCGCGGGCGGGCGCGCCTTCCACGTCCGCAAGAACGCATCCGGCACCTGGCAGAAGACCGAGATCCCGGCCCCCCTGAACTCCAGCCAACGCACCAAACTGGTCCTCGACACGTACGACAACGCCTACGCGGTCTTCCCCTACGGGCGCATCGCCGGCGCGTCGAAGTCCTCCGGCCACTCGGACTGGACGCTGCTGTACGACGGCAGCGGCCTGAACGCCTTCGGCGAGGTAGTGATCGACGAGATGCGGGTGAAGGCGGACAACACCCTGTCCTTCATGTACCAGGAGAAGTCCAGCGGCACGACGCCCTCGCCGCTCCACGTCGTCGACTTCTCCCTGCCCTCGTGACCGGATCCGCCGCGCGGGGCGGTGACGATAGTGTGAAGCCCGCCCCGCCGCCCCTCGTCTCCCTGGAGGTTCCCGCCTGATGGCCCAGTCGGTGGGTATCAAGGACGTCGCCCGCGCCGCCGGAGTGTCTGTGGGCACGGTCTCGAACGTCATCAACCGTCCCGAGACCGTCGCCTCCGAGACGCGCGCCCGCGTGCTGTCCGTGATAGACCGCCTCGGCTACGTCCGCAGCGAGTCGGCGCGGCAGCTGCGGGCCGGGCGCAGCCGGATCATGGGCCTGCTCGTCCTGGACATGGGCAACCCGTTCTTCGTGGACGTCGCCCGCGGCGCCGAGCGGGCCGCCCGGGACGCCGGGCTCGGCGTGATGGTCTGCAACAGTGCGCAGAGCGCCGCCGAGGAGGCCGAGTACCTGTCGCTCTTCGCCGAGCAACGGGTGCGCGGCGTGCTGCTCACCCCCGCCGACGCGACCGGACGCAACATCGAGACGTTCCGTCGCCACGGCATCCCGTTCGTGCTCGTGGACCGGGTCGCCGAGGGCACCACCGAGTGCTCGGTGTCGGTCGACGACGTGGCGGGCGGCGCCCTGGCCGTGCGGCACCTCGTGGACGCCGGGCACCGCTTCATCGCCTACGTCAGTGGGCCGCCCGGCCTCAACCAGGTCAGGGACCGCCGCACCGGCGCCCTCAACGCGCTGGCCGAGGCCGGGCTCGGCCCCGAGGCGCTGCGGGAACTGCCGACCGAGCGCCTCGACGTCGCCGCGGGCCGGGACGCCGGTGCCCGGCTCCTCGGGCTCGCCGACCGCCCGACTGCCGTGTTCTGCGCCAACGACCTACTCGCCCTCGGCGTCCTGCAGGCCATGTTCGCGGCCGGCGTCAGTGTCCCCGACGACCTCGCGATCGTCGGCTACGACGACATCGAGTTCGCCGCGGCCGCCGCCGTGCCGCTCACCTCCGTACGGCAGCCTGCCGTCACCATGGGCGCCCTCGCCGCGGAACTCCTCCTGGAGGAGACCGAGGCCGAGGCGGCCGAGAGGGGGACTCGCCCGCACGAACACCGGCGGGTCGTGCTCCAGCCGGAACTGGTGGTGCGCAACTCCAGTCTGTCCGCGCGCTGAGCGGCACCCGGCGCCCCCGGGAAACCGGCTGAACGACCGGTCGGTACGGATTTCTTGATCCCGGACGCCCGCGCCCGGCGAGCATGTGCTGGACTGGGACCCGGCCTGGAATCCGTCCGTCCCGGAGAGCCCCCTTGAACCACAGCTACCGCCAGCCCGGCATCGTCCTCGCCGACCGCCGCTTCACCGTGCCCCTGGACCACGACGACTCCGACGGCGAGACGATCGAGTTGTACGCGCGGGAGGTGGTGGCGAGCGACAAGGCGGACGACGACCTGCCCTGGCTGCTCTACCTCCAGGGCGGACCCGGCTTCGGCGCGCACCGCTTCATCGGCAAGCAGGCCTGGCTCGGCCGCGCCCTTCAGGAGTTCCGCGTCCTGCTGCTCGACCAGCGCGGCACCGGTGCCTCCACGCCTGCCAACCGGCAGACCCTCCCGTTGCGCGGCGGCCCCCGCGAACAAGCCGACTACCTCACCCACTTCCGCGCCGACTCCATCGTCCGCGACTGCGAGACCATCCGCCCCCAGGTCACCGGCGGCGCTCCCTGGACGGTCCTCGGGCAGAGCTTCGGCGGTTTCTGCACCGTCACCTATCTGTCGACGGCCCCCCAAGGCCTGCGCGCCGCACTGATCACCGGCGGACTGCCCGCCCTCGACGCGCACGCCGACGACGTCTACCGGGCCGCCTACCCGCGCATCGAACGCAAGGTCGCCGCCCATTACGCCCGCTACCCGCAGGACGTCGAGCGCGCCCGCCGCATCGCCGAGTACCTGCTGCGGCACGAGCCGGTCCTGAACGGCGGCTACCGGCTCACCGTGGAGGCGTTCCAGTCACTCGGCATCCTGCTCGGCGGCGGCGAGGGCAGCCACCGCCTGCACTTCCTCCTCGAGGACGCCTTCGTCCGCACCCCGCAGGGCCTCGCGCTCTCCGACGCCTTCCAGGAGGAGGTGCACCACCTGCTGTCGTTCGCGGGCCACCCCCTGTACGCACTGGTCCATGAGGCGATCTACGGCCAGGACGAGCGCCCCACCGCCTGGTCGGCGGAGCGGGTGCGGGCCGAGTTCCCGCAGTTCGACGCGGCGAAGACGCTCACGGGCGACGGGCCGGTGCTGTTCACGGGCGAGTCCGTGCACCCCTGGATGTTCGACACCGACCCGGCGCTGCGCCCCCTGCGCGAGACCGCCCACCTGCTCGCCGAACGCACCGACTGGACACCGCTGTACGACCGCGCCCGCCTCGCCGCCAACGAGGTGCCGGTGGCGGCGGCGATCTACCACGACGACATGTACGTCGACACCGCCCACGCGCTGGACACCGCCCGCGCGATCCGCGGCCTGCGCACCTGGGTGACGGACGAGTTCGAACACGACGGTGTCCGGGCGGGCGGCCCGCACGTCCTGGACCGCCTGCTGGCGCTGGCGCGGGACGAGGTCTGACGCCGCCCTGGGGCGTCCGGCCGCACCGGTCACGGATGCCCGCCGCATCCGCACCCCCGCGTGGCGGCCGTCGCCCCCTCCTGCGGCGGCTCGGCCTGCGAGGCCGCGTCACCCCTTGTGCGCGCCCTCGGCGCCAGCCCGGTGATCGGCCACGAAACAGGGCCGTCGACGACGTAGTGGGTGACGTGGACCGAGGTCATGAGGTCACCCCTCCGACACCCTGCATAGAGGCGTTGACCGACGAGGACCCGGAGCCCTACGCCCGGTCCTTCCTCACGGCCCGGACCGAGGCCGCGGGGGAGCGGTTCGGCGGGATACCGGCCGTGGCCTTGGAGCCGTTCAGCCGTTGGTCGACCGTTCAGCTGTTGGCCGCGGCCACTCAGGCGTTCGCACCGTCCACTCTGCCGGTCGTGCGCAGCGGTGCCACCGACCGTCCGTCCGGCAGCAGTTCGCCGGTGTCGTCGAAGACGATGGTGCCGTTGCACAGCCGGTACCACCCCTGTTCGGGGTGGGCGGAGACGATGACCGCCGCGTCGTGGTCGGGGCGGTCGGCCGATGGGCATTCGGGCCGGTGCGTGCACATGACGTCTCTCCAGGGGTCGTACGAGGTCTGCCTCTGTGGTAGCGGAGTTTGTTTTCGTACGAGTGAGAGGACCCCCACGGGCCAGGAAACTCAACGGTGAGCTTTTCCGGCTCCGCGATGCTCCGTTGCCGTGCTGTCCATGAGGCGACCGTACGTGCGCCGTGTCCCCAGGGCCACTCACCGGCCGCCGGGCGGGTGCCGTCCCGGCACGGGAACCCCCGATTAGGGTGACGTCATGCACGCACCCTCCACCGACCGTTCCGACCTGCGCGGCGACTGCGGCTCCTGCTTCGCCCTGTGCTGTGTCGCGCTGCCCTTCTCCCGCTCCGCCGACTTCGCGGTCGACAAGGACGCCGGAACGCCGTGCCGCAACCTCCAGGGCGACTTCCGCTGCGGTGTCCACTCCGAGCTGCGGCCGCGCGGCTTCTCCGGCTGCACGGTCTACGACTGCTTCGGTGCCGGGCAGAAGGTCTCGCAGATCACCTTCGGCGGGCGGGACTGGCGCTCGGGCGACCGGGAGCACGCCCGGCAGATGTTCGGCGTGTTCCCCGTCGTGCGGCAACTCCACGAGCTGCTCTGGTACCTGACCGAGGCGCTCACCCTTCCCGCGGCCCGCCCGGTCCACGCCGATCTGCGCCGCATGCTGGAGGAGACCGAGCGGCTGACCCGCCGGACCCCCGAGGAACTGGGCGAGTTGGATGTGGGCGCGCACCGGCAGGAGGTCAACGTGCTGCTGCTGCGCACCAGTGAGCTGGTCCGCGCCGGGACCGGCCGCCGTGCGAAGGACCGGCGGGGCGCGGATCTCATCGGCGCTCGTCTGAAGGGAGCCGACCTGCGCGGGGCCAGTCTGCGGGGCGCCTGTCTGATAGCCGCCGACCTCACGGGCGCCGACCTGCGCCACGCGGATCTGATCGGCGCCGATCTGCGGGACGCGGACCTCACGGACGCCGATCTGACCGGCGCCTTCTTTCTGACCCAGCCGCAGATCAACGCGGCGCGGGGGAGCGCGGGCACCAGGCTCCCGGCGTCCGTCACACGCCCCGCCCACTGGACGGCGCACCGTTGACGGTTCCGTGGGGACCCCGGGGCCTGGTTGGCGCACACCCTGATCTCCGATAGGTTAGGCAAGGCTTACCTAAGGAGGTTGGGGATGGGTCACCGTCACGCCTGGACGGCCGCGCCGGTCGCGGCGGAGCGTGCCCGCTCGGTGCTCGCCGCCGCATGGTCCTGCGCCGTGACCGCGCGGGACGGACGGGAGGAGTTCACCGGCGCACACTCCGTCGTTGCCGACGGCCGGGTGCTGCTCCGCCCGCCCGAGGGAAGCGCACTGCTCACGGCCGCCCTGTGCGCCCCCCGGGGAGAGCCCTCGGTGGTGCTGGAGTTCGCGGATGTCGCGCCCGTCCCCGTGCGGTCCCGGATCCGCGCCCGGCTCTGGCTCGCGGGCGAGGTCGAGCCAGAGGGGGACCAGCTCGCCCTGCGGCCGACCCGGATCGCGCTGCGACGGGCGAACGGCGTGGTCGTCGTCGACCTCGACGAGTACGCGAGTGCCGAGCCCGACCCGCTCGTCGCCGCCGAGGCCCGGCTGCTCACCCACCTCGCCGACGCCCACCCGGACGCCGTCCAGCGGCTGACCCGGCTCGTCGATCCGGGCAGCCTGCACGGCGCCGTACGCGTCCAGCCGCTCGCCGTCGACCGGCACGGGCTGACGCTGCGCATCGAGCGGGCCCGCGACCACGGCGACGTACGCCTGCCCTTCCCCGAGCCCGTGGGCACGGTCCCGCAGCTCGCCGAACGCATGCACGCCCTGCTCGCGCAGGCTGCCCGGACCTGCCCGCGCGCACCGCTGCGGCAGCGCACAGACCGCGACCGGTGAGGGGAAGGGGTCGCCGGCAAGCCGCAGTTCCCGCTCACGCCGTCGACGGGGAAGACACCGGCCTCGGGGTGCGCTCGCCGAGCGGGCACTCGGCAGGCGCAGCGATCCGGCCCCGCACGCTGCCCTTCTCCGGCAGCCGCAGCGTCCGCATGAAGCGAACCCGCACACCCCTCGGTAGCCGCAGCTGGTTCCCGTCGATCCGCACAGCGCCCATGCGCCCCGCCCCTCTTCGCGTCCGGTGGCCCGTCCTACCTGGAACGCCGGGGCGGCCCCGTGCGGTTCCGGCGCCGGCGCCGATCACGCATCCGGGTGAACCGGGGCTCGCGCACGAGGTCCCACAGCCTGGCCAGACGCGGGTTGCGCTCGCGCTGCTCCCGGGTGCCGCGGTCCAGCTCCTCCAGCAGGCGCCGGGTTCGGTGCTCGATGTCCAGCTCGTCCAGGATGCGGTTGACCTCGGTCAGCACCGCGCCGTGGAACTGCCACTGACGGCTGTCGCGTTGCACCTCCTCCAGCAGCAGCTGGGCGAGCTTGTCCCGGGTCGCGCCCGCCGTGACCAGCTCCTCGGCGAGCCGGGCCTCCGCGGACTCGGCGCTGCGGCTGACATCGGTGGTGACGAGCACCGCGAAGCTGACCACCGCGTCGCCGATCTCCGACAGCAGCCGGTCCAGCGTCGCCCCGATCTCCGACTCGAACAGCGGATCGGGTTCCCGCTCCTTCGCCAGGTCGGCGAGGGTGCGGGAGATCACCCGCAGCACCACCGTGACGATCTCCAGCGTGTCGAGTCCGGTGCGCAGCACGATCCGGTGCAGCAGGCCCTCGCGGACCCGCGGGTTGAGCTTCAGACTGTCCTCGGCCTGCCGCAGCGCGGCATCCACCAGGACGATGTCATGGTCCAGCCGGCGCGCCTCGTGCAGCCGGGCGGTCGCCTGCGCGGCCGGCGTGTGGCCCGCGGCCTCCTCCCCGACGCGCAGCATGAGCTGGCGGATCCGGCGCGCGAGCCCGTCGATGGACTCGCCGGCGACCCCGACCCACACCGGGGGAGCGATGAACAGATTGGTGGCGAGGCCGACCGCCGCGCCGATGAGCGTCTCCACGACCCGGGCCCAGGCGGTGCTGCCGACCTGGGTCACCCCGAGGACCAGCATGCCGCTGATCGCGACCTCCTGCACGAACTCCCTGACCCGTACGAGATGCCCCACGGCCAGCGAG
This sequence comes from Streptomyces sp. NPDC107546, assembly GCF_055639175.1. NCBI lineage: Bacteria > Bacillati > Actinomycetota > Actinomycetes > Kitasatosporales > Streptomycetaceae > Streptomyces > Streptomyces sp. NPDC107546. The sequence goes on from NZ_JBVKBA010000020.1 coordinate 29,259, forward strand.
GCCAGGATGATCAGGGCGAGGCTCCACCAGGTCAGGCCCACCAGGATGCTGAAGGCGATCGCGATGACGACTCCGGCCACCACGGAGTTCACCCGGCGCACACCGGTGGTGAGTGTCGCGTACAGCGTCACCTGCACGACGAGGAGCGCGGTCAGGGGCGCGGTCAGGGGAGCCGGCTCCGGGCTCAGGCGCAGGGCGACGACGTACGCGACGGTCGCCGCCGCGGTCGAACGCACCGCCTGGACGACCTCGGGCTCCCGCCGCCACCTGGCCATCCGGGCGGCGACCTGCGCCCAGGCATCATGGACATGCCGCATCCCCAACGCCTTTCCCTTGGCACCCAGGCATCGAACGTACACAACAGGCACGGCGGGCGTCGCCCGGGGGGCGACTCGGTGCGCGGTCAGGTGCCCAGTTTGTCCAGGAACGCGGACAGGTTGGCCATCATCCGGGCGATCTGCTCCTCCGCCGTGAGGCTCTCCTGGAAGCGGCCCCCGGCCTCGGGCACCTTCTTTCCGCGCACGTACAGGGAACAGGCGAGGTCGGTACACATGTACACGCCGACCGAGTTGCCCTCCCGGCCCGCCGTGCCCGCCTTCCGGGCCGTCATCAGGGACACGCCGCTGCCCGGGTGGGTGGTCAGGCACAGCGAGCACATGCTGCGGTGCAGGAAGCCACGCTGCGAGGACGGGAAGCGCAGAGCGACGCCGACGAGCCGGTCGGCGCGTTCGACGACCAGATAGCTGCGATCCGGTGCCCCCGGATCCCGCCAGCCCAGGAAGTCCAGGTCGTCCCAGGGGCGTTCGTCGAGGTCGCGGGGTATCGCCAGGCGTTTCGCCTCCCCCTTCGAGCAGTTGATAAAGGAGTTGCGGATGTCCTGCTCGGTGAGCGATCTCATGAGGAGTCCTTGCTCGGGTAACAGAAGCCTGGAAGCCTAGAGGTCCTAGGTTTCCGCCTAAAGTAGTCGGTTCCATGGGGGGTGGCCAATGGATTTCAGGGGAGACGAGCGAGCCGTATCCGATGCCGGTACGGCGGCCGAACGGGCGCTGCGGCACGTCGCGGCTCTCTCCTCGGGTCCCCCGGTACCCCGGGACCTGCGGCTGACCCTCAACTTCCATCCCGACCGGCTCGCGCGTGACGGCCGGCCGATCCTTCGAGCACTGGCCGTGGACGGCGCGTACCGCTCGCAGTTCGTCACGGGCACCAGCAACGGGGGGCTCACCGCGCACCCCGGCGGTGACCGTCAGCGCTGGGAGAGCCGGATCTTCGGCGGCGCCTACGACACCGGACCCGCCCACCAGAGGCCGGTGTACGGCGCGCTGAATTTCCGCCACCAGGTGGTCGGGGCGGCGCCCCGTTTCGGCTCCTCGCACTTCCGGCTGACGACCGCCACGCTGGAGCGGGCCACGTTCTGCTACCCCGACAGTGCGGCCGAGCCGTGCCACTTCGGGGTGGCCGCGGGCATGCACCTCGTCGAGCTGGCCGAGGCCGACCGCCAGGACGCCCTCAACGACTACATCGAGGCCCATGTGCACGGCCCGGTCCTGCTGGAGCGGGACGTGGAGGCGCTGGTCCTGGACGCGAGCTACCGCAACACCTCCGTCGAGGCCGCTGCCCGCCGGCTGCCGTGCGCCGTGGAGTGGCACCCCGGGTACCGGCTCTCCGTGGCGGAGCTGCGCCGGCACGCGGACTACCGCGGCCCTCGGTACGTCGAGTTGGGGGAGCGGATCGCCGAGAGCGGGTACCTCGATCCGAGGATCATCGGTGATGCGGTGCGCAGGGGCCGGTACGAGCCGCAGGACCTGAAGATGGTGTGGCACTGCCTGGCGCGCTTCGGCGCGCCGGAGGGGGCGGGGACGGCCCGGACGGCCGGTACGGACGGCGGTGCGGCGCGACCCGCGGCTCAGCAGCCGGCCGCCTCCGGCGGCCACACGCCGGGCATGAGCACGCCCAGCGCATAGGCGCGCGCCACCAGCTCCGTACGGTTCGCCGCGCCCCACCGCTGCGACAGGCGCCGCAGATGGTAGGTGACGCCGTCCACCGTGAGCCCGGTCTCGCGCGCCGCCCGGGCCGTGGTTGCGCCCCCCGCCAGCAGCGCCAGGATGCGGGCCTCGACGGGGCTGGCGGGCGGGGCGGCGGCCGCCCGGTCCGGCTCCGGGCACTCGCCCAGCACGCGTACCAGGACCAGCAGCGCGGGCATCGCCTCGACCGAGTCGCTGACCGGGTCGGCGGTCAGTTCACCGTGGCGCCGCACCCCGTCGGCGGCGTCCCAGCACACCGACACCGGGTAGCGCGAACGGTGCCGTAACCGCAGGGCCTGCGCGATGCGCTCGATCTGGGTCGGCTCCCGCGGCCGGAACCGGTCCAGCACGTTCCGCCCGCGCAGACCTCCCGGTGTCGCACCCCACTCGGTGGCCATCGCCGGATTGGCCAGCACGATCGCCCCGTGCACGTCGCACACCGCGACCGGCATCGGGATCCGGTCGAAGAGCGTCAGCGCCCGGTTCCGCCACACGACCGAGGCCTGAGGTTCCGAGTCCATCACGCCCCCTCACCACGTTCCGCGATCAACGATAGACGCCCAGGTCACAGGCGTGACCCCGGGTAGTGCGGGGCCGTTGTCAGACCCTGGCCCTAAGGTGAGCGCCATGGACACCACGGACGCGCTACAGGTGCGGCTCGAGCCCTGGGCCGAGGACGACTTCTGGCTGCTGCGCAGGACCAACAGCCCGGAGATGACGGAGCACTTGGGCGGCCCCGAGACCGAGGAGCGACTCGCCGCGCGGCACCGGCGCTATCTCGCTCTCGAAGCGGGCCGGATGTACCGGATCACGCTGGCGGACAGCGGCGAGACGGCGGGGTCGATCGGCTTCTGGGAGCGGTCGTGGCGTGACGCGACGGTGTGGGAGACCGGGTGGGGCGTGCTGCCCGAGTTCCAGGGACGGGGCCTGGCCGTCCGGGCGGCCCGCGCGGTGGTCGAGGCGGCGCGAGCCACCGGGGCCCACCGGTATCTGCACGCGTTCCCGCGCGTGGACCACCCAGCCTCCAACGCGGTCTGCCGCAAGGCCGGCTTCGAGCTGCTCGGACAGGTCGACTTCGAGTACCCCAAGGGGCAGTGGGCCGGATCCAACGACTGGCGGGCAGACCTCGCTCGCACATGACAGCAGGCCGGGCCGCCGTGGCCTGTTCTAGGCGCTCTCAGGCGGTTCCTCCGCCTGTGCCACCACCTCCGCCTCGACATCGGCGCGCGTCCGGCCGTGGGACTTCGCGTACTCGGTGAGCTCGGCCTGAAGGTCCCGGTCGAGGTCGCGCCAGGCGCGCCACGCGGTCTCGTAGGTGTCGGTCTGCTGCTTGGTCCACGGCGTGGCGGTGGGCGGGCCGTACTTCTCGCGCAGTCCGGCGGTCCGCACCTGGGCCTCCTTCGCCGCGCGCTGCATCTCCACGATTTCCTCAAACGTCTTCGCCACGGCCCCGGATCCTAGGCGCGCGCACGAGGGGCCGGGACCCGCGACCCGCATGAGAGGTCCGAGATCGACCGGTCGGCCCTAGGCGGTGTCCGGCAACGCCGTCTTGCGCACCACGGCCGGCTTGGCAAGGCCCGGCCGGCTCTTTCCACTGCGGATTCATGTAGTCGCACGGCACGGCCCCCCGGCGGCCGGCGACCAAGCTGGTGGCAGGAGTTCCGCACCGCGAAAGGCAGTTGTCGCGCCATGCCACACACAACGCACCAGCAGACCACCATCGGCGCCCCGCACGGCGTCCCCGTGGCCGACATCTCCGACATCGGCCCCGGTCGCACGCCGATCCAGCAGGCCATGGAGCTGATGCGCCGGTACGGTCCCGTGCTGGTGCGCCGGCTGCACGGGCGCGACGTTCTGTTCGTGGCCGACCTCGACCTGGTCACCGACCTCGCCGACGAGGCCCGCTTCGCCAAGGCCGTCGGCCCCGCCCTGGAGAACGTCCGCGAGTTCGCCGGGGACGGCCTGTTCACCGCGTACAACGACGAGTCCAACTGGGCAAGGGCCCACGACATCCTGATGCCCGCCTTCGCCCTCGGCTCGATGCGCACCTATCACCCGGTGATGCTGCGCGTGGCGCGACGGCTGATCGAGTCCTGGGACCGGGCCGGCCGCGACGGCCGGCCGGTGAACGTCCCTGACGACATGACGCGCATGACCCTCGACACCATCGGGCTCGCCGGCTTCGGCTACGACTTCGGCTCCTTCGAACGCGACGAGCCGCACCCCTTCGTCGAGTCGATGGTCCGCTGCCTGGAGTGGAGCATGACCCGGCTCGGTCGGCTGCCCGGCGACGACGACACGGCGGCGGACGCGGCCTTCCGCGACGACGCCGCCCACCTCGCTCGGGTCGTCGACGACGTCATCGCCGCACGCAGGGCGGGGGGCCAGCAGGGCGAGGCCGAGGACCTGCTCGGCCTCATGCTCACGGCGCGGCACCCGGGCGACGGCACCACCCTGGACGCCGCGAACATCCGCAACCAGGTGATCACCTTCCTGATCGCCGGCCACGAGACCACGTCCGGCGCGATGTCGTTCGCCCTGTACCACCTCGCCAAGAGCCCGGCCGTGCTCCAGCTCGTCCAGCGGGAGGTCGACGCCCTGTGGGGCGACGCCGCCGACCCGGAACCGGAGTACGACGACATCGGACGGCTCACCTACACCCGCCAGGTTCTCAACGAGGCACTGCGACTGTGGCCGACCGCCGCCGCTTTCGGCCGGCACGCCCGCGAGGACACCCTGCTCGGCGGCCGCATCCCGCTGCGCGCCGGGCAGTCCGTCACCGTCCTCACCCCTGTGCTGCACCGGCAGCCGGTGTGGGGCGACAACCCCGAACTGTTCGACCCCTCCCGCTTCACACCCGAGGCCGAGGCCGCCCGCTCACCGCACGCCTACAAGCCGTTCGGCACCGGTGAACGGGCCTGTATCGGCCGCCAGTTCGCGCTGCACGAGGCGACCATGCTGCTGGCGATGCTGGTGCACCGCTACCGCCTCCACGACCACGCCGACTACCGGCTCACGGTCAAGGAGACCCTCACCCTCAAGCCCGAGGGCTTCACCCTCACCCTGTCGCCGCGCACCGCCGCCGACCGGACGCACCCGCCCCTGCCGGGCGCCCACCGGCCCCGTACGGAGTCCGCGCCCGACGACACCCCCCTGCCCGCCCGCGTACGCCCCGGCACCCGCGCACTCTTCCTGCACGGCAGCAACTACGGCACCTGCCGTGACTTCGCAGGCCAACTCGCCTACGAGGCCGCCGCCGTCGGCTGTGAGACGGAGGTCGCACCCCTCGACGCGTACGCCGGTGGGCTGCCCACCGACCGTCCCGTCGTGATCACCGCCGCCTCCTACAACGGGCAGCCCACGGACGACGCCACCGCCTTCGCCACCTGGCTGTCCGAGAACGCGGCCGACGCCACGGACGTCACCTACGCCGTCCTCGGCGTCGGCGACCGCACCTGGGCCGCCACCTACCAGCACGTCCCGACCCGCATCGACGAACGCCTGGCCGAACTCGGCGGCACCCGCCTGCTGGACCGCGCGGCGGCCGACGCCTCGGGCGACCTCGGCGGCACCGTCCGCGCCTTCACGGCGCGCCTGCGCACCGCCCTCCTGGAGCGCTACGGCGACCCGGACGCCACCGCCGCCGCGGAGCCGACGCGGGCCTACGAGGTCCGGACCCTCACCGGCGGCCCCCTGCACGCGCTCGCCGCGCGGCACGACCTGGTTCCCATGACGGTCACCGAGGCCTACGACCTGACCGCGCCCGGCCACCCCCGGCGCAAGCGGTTCGTGCGCCTCGCACTGCCCGACGGCACGACCTACCGCACCGGCGATCATGTGGCCGTGCTGCCCGTCAACGACAAGGCGCTCGTCGAGCGGGCCGCCACCGCGCTCGGCGTGGACCTGGACACGGTCCTGGACATCCGCGCGGCCCGACCGCGCCGTGACGGCCTGGCCGTGGACCGTCCACTGACGGTACGCCAGCTCCTCGCTCACCACGTGGAATTGCTGGAGCGCCCGAACGCCGACCAGCTGGCCGCGCTCACCGCCGCGAACCCGTGCCCTCCCGAACGTGCCGCGCTGGCGGCCCTCACCGACGACCCGCGCACACTCGTCGAGGTCATCGAGGCGTACCCGGCCCTGCACGGTGCCCTCGACTGGCCGACGCTGCTGGACCTGCTCACGCCGCTGCGTCCGCGGCACTACTCGGTGTCCTCCTCGCCCGCGGTCGACCCCGGCCACATCGACCTCATGGTCTCGCTCCTCAACGCCCCGGCCCGTTCCGGGAACGGCACCTACCGGGGTGTCGGCTCCGGGCACCTCGCCACGGTCGAGCCCGGCGACACCGTCCTGGCACGCCTCCAGCCCTGCCGTGAGGCCTTCCGTGTCGACCACTCGGGTCCGGTCGTCATGATCGCGGCCGGTACCGGACTCGCCCCGTTCCGCGGTGCGATCGCTGACCGGGTGCGGGCGCTGGCCGACGGGGCCCGGCTCGCCCCGGCCGTCTGCTACTTCGGCTGTGACGCGCCGGACGCGGACTTCCTGCACGCCGAGGAGTTGCGGGCCGCCGAGGCCGCCGGTGCGGTCGCGCTGCGCCCCGCGTTCAGTGCGGCGCCCGTCGACGGGGTGGCCTTCGTGCAGCACCGCATCGCCGCCGAGGCCGACGAGGTGTGGCGGCTGCTCGATGCCGGGGCCCGCGTGTACGTGTGCGGGGACGGCTCCCGTATGGCTCCGGGCGTGCGCGAGGCGTTCCGGGCGCTCCACGCAGAGCGGGTGCCGCGCGGGGACTCCGGACGGTGGCTGGACGAGCTGATCGCGTCGGGGCGTTATGCCGAGGACGTGTACGCGGCCGGGTGACGGCGCCGACGGGTGGCCGCCGTGGGGCTGCCGTGGCCCCGCCCGGAGGGATGCCCGTCGGTCACGGCCGCCCCTCAACCCTCCGCCGGTTCCCCTGGTCAACCCCGCACCGCCGGTTTCGCGGACCCTCCCCGCGGTACTCGACGCCTCGCCCGGAAGGGCCCCGCTCCGCGCGGGGCCCGCCGTGCCGGCAATGAGAGGAATGGAGTGATCGCCGTGACCGAGCACGGGTATGAGGGTCCCGGCGAGACCGTGGAGCCGGTTCCGCGGGACATGCCGGACCAGCAGGCCCATGAGGGTGAGGACCGGTGGGACGCCCGTCCCGCACAGGGCGGCGCCGATGCCCCGGACGTCCCCGACACGGACGAGGCGGGCACCGGCAGGCAGGGCGCCCCGCACGCGGGTTCCGTCCACCCCGAGGGCCCCGTACCGGACGAGTCCCCGGACTGACCGCCTCGTCCCCGACGTACCGGCCGCGCCGCCGACCCCGGAGCGAAAAAGGGCTCCACGGGTCGGCGGCGCGGTCAGGTCCGCGGGTGCCGAGCGGCCCGACTCCTCCTTCTCAGGAGCCGGACGCGAACGCGTCGACGCCCGTGAGCTCCGCGGACACCTCCCACAGGCGCGCCGCCTGCTCCGGATCGATCGCCCAGTCCTTCACCCCGCTGCGGCCGCCGTCCGCCGGTGCGGGCTCCGCGATGTCGCAGTCCTCGCAGTACACCCCGCCCATGCCTGCCAGTCGGGGTGAGGTCGCCGCCCACACCTGGGTGGCCGCGCCCTGCTCGGGTGTCTTGAAGGCGTCCGGGTCCACCAGGGCGCCCCTCTCGTCGATCCAGCCGCGCTCGACCATCTCCTCCTTGGCGAGGTGACGCTGCAGCGGGGTGAGGATCCCGCCGGGGTGCAGCGAGAAGGCGCGGACCCCCTGCTCGCGGCCCAGCCGGTCCAGATGCACGGCGAACAGGACGTTCGCGCTCTTCGCCTGGCCGTACGCCTCCCACTTGTCGTACCCCTGCTTGAAGTGCAGGTCGTCCCAGCGGATCCCGGACCTGTGGTGGCCGGTCGACGACACGGACACGACTCGTGCCCCGCCCGGTGCGATCGCCGGCCACAGCCGGTTCACGAGCGCGTAGTGGCCGAGGTGGTTCGTGGCGAACTGCGCCTCCCAGCCGGGTCCCACCCGCGTCTGAGGGGTGGCCATGATCCCGGCGTTGTTGATCATGATGTCGATGATGCGGTCCGACGCGAGGAACCGCTCGGCGAACCCGCGCACGCTCTGAAGGTCACCGAGGTCGAGCTCGTCCACCTCCACCCGGTCGAGCCCCGCCAGAGCCTCCTGAGCCACGTCCCGGCGCCGCGCCGGGACCACCACCTGGGCGCCCGCCTTCACGAGCGCCCGAGTCGTCTCCAGGCCGAGCCCGGAGTAGCCGCCCGTCACCACCGCGAGCTTGCCGCTGAGGTCGATGCCCCGAAGTACGTCGTCGGCGGTGCTCTTGGCGTCGAAACCCGAACCGATCCTGTGCTGTGCAGTGCTCATGCGAGGACGCTACGAATTGGAGTGCGCTCGAAGTCAAGCCGGTGCCGTCCCTGCGGGACGTCGGTTGCCGTCACGGGGCGGGACGTCGGTTGCCGTCACGGGGCGTGCGGGAAACCGGGCGTGCGCGGGGAAGGAGAAGCCCCGACCGGACGGGGGAATGCCGGTCGGGGCAGTCTGTGGTGGGCGCGCACGGTGGTCGCCTCTCGGCGAGATGCTCCACAGGGCTTCAGCCGGACGATCGTCCCTGTGGGCGGAAGGTGAGGCCCGGGGACACTGTCCCGTGCGCTCCCACGGCTTGTTCAACAGAAAACTACCGGTCGGTCTTCCGGAAAATCCAGCCGCCCGGGGTGATGTGCGTCACTGTGCGATGCGTGCGGTCCACCGACTACGTATCCGGGGCCAGCGGGCTGTCCCCCAGCATGGCCAGCAGATGAGCCGGATCCCGGTAGATGGCGCGCGCCCCGGCCTCCTGGAGGTCCGCGCTCGGAATGCCCCCGGACAACAGGCCGACGCACGTCACTCCGGCCCGTGTCCCGGCCCGCATGTCCCACACCGTGTCGCCCACGAACACCGCCTGCTCGGGCGGCACCCCGGCCAGTTCCAGGGCGTGCTCCACGGGTTCAGGCGACGGCTTGCCCGCCGCCACGTCGTCCGCGCTCGCCGTCGCCGCGATCGCGTCGTCCGCCCCGATCGCCTGCCTCAGCGCCGACAGCTCGCGCCCGCTCGCCGAGGTGGCGAGCACGACGTTCCAGCCGTCGTGGTCGAGCCGCCGCAGCAGCCGCCCGGCGTCCTTGAACGGCGGCAGACGGTCGAAGTACGTGCCGTACAGCGTCGTGTGCGCGGCCACCAGCATGTCGATCTCGTCCCGGTCCCGCCCGCCCAGCAGATGGGCGATCAGGTCCTCGGAGCCCAGCCCCACCGCCCGGTGGATGGCGTGCATCGGCACCTGGTGACCCGCTTGCCGGAACGCCTCCCACCACGTCGTGACATGCAGATGATTCGTGTCGACGAGGGTGCCGTCCACGTCGAACACGGCCGCCCGTCCCATGTTCAGTCCTCTCCTCCCTCACGTACCGGGCCGGGTACCACGCGCCGCGCCGGCCACACGCGCGGGTACCCGCCGCTCACGGGTCCAGGCCAGCAGCTCCTCGGCGGTCCAGGTGGTGACCACACGGTCCGCGGGCACCTGGCACTCCTCGGCCCGGGCGCAGCCGTTGATCTGCCAGTCCAGTTGCCCGGGCGCGTGGGCGTCGGTGTCGATCGCGAACAGCGTTCCCGCCTCGACCGCCCGGCGCAGCAGTCGCCGCGGCGGGTCCAGCCGCTCGGGCCGGCTGTTGATCTCCACGGCCGTACCGGACTCGGCGCACGCGGCGAACACCGCGTCCGCGTCGAACTCCGACTCCGGGCGCCCGCGCCCGGTGACCAGCCTTCCGGTGCAGTGGCCGAGCACGTCGGCCAGCGGATTGCGGACGGCCGCGATCATGCGGCGGGTCATCGCGCGCGCGTCCATGCGCAGCTTGGAGTGCACCGACACGACCACGACGTCGAGCCGGTCCAGGAGTTCTGGGTCCTGGTCCAGTGAGCCGTCCTCGAGGATGTCGCACTCGATGCCGGTCAGCAGCCGGAAGGGCGTCCACTCCTCGTTCAGCGCCGCGACCACGTCCAGTTGCCGGCGCAGCCGCTCCGTGGACAGCCCGCGGGCGACGGTGAGCCTGGGGGAGTGGTCGGTGAGCGCCGCCCACTCGTGTCCGAGCCGCGCCGCCGTGCGGCCCATCTCCTCGATCGGGCTGCCGCCGTCCGACCAGTCCGAGTGCAGATGGCAGTCGCCGCGCAACAGCGCCCGCAGCCGCTCGCCGCCCCGCTTCGGCGCGGCCCCGCCCTCCTGCTCCAGCTTCTCCAGGTAGCCGGGGACCTGCCCGGCCACCGCCTCCCGCACCACCTGGGCGGTGGTGGGGCCGATGCCCTTGAGCGACTCCAGCGTCCCGGCGGCCGCGCGCTCGGCGACCTCGTCCCCGGGCAGAGCGGCCACCACGGCGGCCGCGGTGCGGAAGGCCCGTACGCGATAGGTGGGGGCCTGGGCCCGCTCCAGCAGGAACGCGATCCGGTCCAGCGCTGTCACGGGGTCCATCGGCACCTCCCTCCTCAAGCGTTGCCCAGCCGGGTGCGGCGCGCACGACGGGCGCGTCCGGCCGCCTCGGCGCCCGGACCGCTCTACCCTCGATTGCATGACCGAAATCGCGAGTCCCCACATCTCCCGTCCGCGGATCGTGGTGCTCGGGGTCCAGCCGGGCGACCCGCCGTTCCGGATCGTGGAGGTCGACGGCGAGGTGGTCGGCGCGGCGCGCTCGCTCACCGACGTGCTGGCGCTCGCCGCGGAGGCGGGCGTCCTGGTCCACGACTGCGACGACCCGGACCTGGTCCGCTGGGTGGGCGGCGGCAAGTTCCACTGGACGCCGCGCTAGTGCTGTGGCCGGAAAGGTTCACCGGCTCGCGACGCTCGGCACGGCACCTCGCCGCGTTGTCGCATCGCCCGAATGCATCCAGTACGCGGGCGACGCTCCGCCTTGCGATGCACCGCACCGGACGCCGCGAACTTTCCGGCAAACCTTTCCGGCCACAGCACTAGCCGGTACGACGACCTGGTGCGACGACTCGGCGCGAGGCCGCCGTCGCCTCAGGCCTTGCGCGGCTTGCGCGCGTGCACGGCCCGCCCCAGTCGGCGCCCCACCAGCAGATGGCCGAGCAGCGCGCCCGCGGTGTTGAGGATGACGTCGTCGATGTCGAAGGCCCGCCCCGTGACGACCGCGCCCTGCACCAGTTCGACCAGCAGCATCACGCACGCGGTGACGAAGCCCACGCGCAGGATGCCCCGCGCCCCGGGTGCCAGTACCGGCAGCAGGATCCCGAACGGAACACCGAGCAGTATGTTCCCGCCGATCTGCCGCACGGCGTCGCGCGCCCCGGGCTGCTCAAGATAGGCGCGCAGGGAGCGCCCCGGATGCAGATTGCTGTGGACCAGCGCCCGCGACGCGGGCGACGGCTCCAGCGTGAGCCGGGCCAGCGCGGCGGCGAACGCCACCATCGCCACGAAGGCCAGGGCCATGGCCAGCAGCCGCAGCGGAAGCGGCAGCGGCCGCCGTTCCCGCTCAGGGGCCGTCTGTGCCCGGCGGAGACCGGACCTGGCGGCCAGTGCGCGCAACGCCGGATGTGCCATCGCGTCCTCCCGGTGTCAACTTCCCTCCAAGCGAAGCTGGTTACCCACTGCGGCGGCATCGAAGCCCGGCGGTGTGCAAGCCGGGACAGCCGTTCACCACTGATGAGCCTGAGGCGTACAGCCGTCGGTTTCCCCGCCCGTAGGCGGGGCACTCCGAGCAGCAGCCACCCGCGCGCGCCGCCACCTCCCGGGGCCCGCACGGTGCTTGGATGACATTCCGGACATTCCATGGCGACGGTGGACGGAGGCGGTGCATGAACGCGCGTACGACATTCCGGGCCGCCCTCGAGATCGTCCTCTGGTGGGGCGGCCTCACCATGCTCTGGATCGTTCTCATCAGCTCCGTCGACACCCTGGAGTGGGCCGTCGGCGCGGCGGCCGCACTCCTGAGCGCCGTTGTCGCACGCGCCGCACGACGGGCGGTGGGCGCCCGGTGAACGGCTGGACGCTCACGGCCACGATCGCACTCGGCGCGGGCGTCGGCGCCACGGTGTGGGGTGTCTCGACCGGACCGCTGCGCCGCCGGGTCGTCGCCCAGAACCTGTCCAGCGCCGTCGCCTGCCCGGGACTGCTGCTGCTGTCCCAGGGGTTCGGGCGCACGTCGTACGTCGACCTCGCGCTCCTGCTGGCCCTGCTGGGGCCGGTCGGCACCCTCGTCTTCGCCCGGCTGCTCGCCGACGAACTGGCCGAGGACCCGCCGCAGGCCTGGGGCATCACCCTCGCCGTCGCGGGATACGGGGCCGTGGTGGTGCTGGTGCTGTGCGCCGTCACCGGGCCCGGGCGGGCGATGGTCAAGCTGCTGGTCGTCGGGGCACTGCTGATCAGCGGCAACCTCATCGCCTCCCGGGCGCTCGCGGGCGGATTCGGGAGCCGCCGTGGATGACCCGCTGATCGTCGTCGCCCTGCTGCTCGTCGCCGCATCGGCGACCGCGGCCGTCGCCACCCGCGACCCCGCCCGCCAGGCGCTCGTCCTCGCGCTGCTCGGCCTGTGTCTGGCCGTGCTGTTCACGGTGGTGCAGGCCCCCGACGTGGGCCTGTCGCAGCTTGCGGTGGGGTCCGCGGTCACCCCGCTGCTGATCATGCTCTCGGTGCGCAAGGTCAGGAGGAGACCCAAGGACGGGAAGGGGGAGGAGCGGTGACGCGGCGCGCCCGCATGATCGTGCTGGTTCTCGGCGGCGCCTGCCTCGCGGCCCTCCTCGTCGCCGCCTGCCTCGGCCTGCCCTCCTTCGGCGGCTCCTGGCACCCCTACGGCGACCGGGCCGTCCACGCCTCCCTGTCCCGGCAGACCGCCAACACCATCGCCTCCGTCAACTTCGACCTGCGCGCCTTCGACACGCTCGGAGAGATGAGCATCCTGTTCGCGTCCGTCCTCGGCACGGTCGTCCTGCTGCGCCAGACCCGCGACGAGAAGCGCGCCACGCCGAAACCGGAGGCGGTCGCGCCATCCGTCCGCCGTTACGCGCTGATCGTGCTGCCGGTCGCCGTCCTCACCGGCCTGTACGTCATCGCGCACGGCCAGCTCAGCCCCGGCGGCGGCTTCCAGGGCGGAGTCGTCGCCGCGACCGGCCTGCACCTGCTCTACCTCGGCGCCGACTACCGCGCCCTGGAACGCATCCGGCCGATCGACGTGTACGAGATCGGTGACGCGCTCTCCGCCTCCGGCTACCTCGTCACGGGGCTCGCGGGCGTCCTCGCCGGCACGGCGTTCCTCGCCAACACCCTCCTGCCGTACGGCACGTTCAACACGCTGTCGTCCGGCGGCACCGTACCGGTGCTGAACGCCGCCATCGGCATGGAGGTGACCTGCGCGATCGTCGTCCTGCTCGCACGCTTCCTGGACCAGGCCGTCGAAATCGAGGAGGAGGACGGGAACCGATGAGCGTACTGCCGTACCTCGTGGCCGTCTGGATCTTTCTGACCGGCTGCTACGGCCTCGCGACCAGCCGCAACCTGATCCACGCGGTCGGCTGCCTCGCCGTCTGCCAGTCCGCCACCTACGTCCTGCTGCTCGCCGTCGGCTTCCGCGACGGCGGCACCGCGCCCGTCTTCTCCGACGTCAAACCCGGCTCACGGCCCGTCGTGGACCCGGTCGTACAGGCGCTCACCCTCACCGACATCGTCGTCGGCGCCACCGTCACCGCCCTGCTGCTCGCCCTCGTCATGCAGGTCGCCAAGCGCCACGGCACGGTCGACCCCGACGAACTGCGGGAGTTGCGCGGCTGATGAACCACCTGCTGCCGCTGCTCGTCGCCGTCCCGCTGCTCGGTGCGGGACTGCTGGTCGCCTGTGGACGCCGGCTGCCGCGCGTCGTCGCTGAGAGCGCCGGGTGCGTCATCTCGGCCGGCACCGCCTCACTCGCCATCTGGCTGCTCCTCAACTCCTCGCCACCGCTGACCGAATGGGTCGGTGCCTGGACGCCCGTGGGCGGCGAGAGCGTCGGCATCGTCCTCGTCGGGGACGGCCCCGGGCTCGGGATGGCCTCTCTCGCCTCCGTGCTGACGCTGGCCGCCCTCGTCTACTCCTGGCGCTACTTCGAGGAGCCGCCCCGTGGGCACGCCGGTTCCTACCCCGCCCTGTTGCTGCTGTTCCAGGGCGGCATGTGCGGCTTCGCGAGCACCGGCGACCTGTTCAACGCGTTCGTGTTCTTCGAGTTGATGGGCACGGCGGCCTACGCCCTGACCGGCTACCGGGTCGAGGAGGCCAAGGCCGTCCAGGGCGGCCTGACCTTCGGCATCGTCAACTCCCTCGGTGCCTACGCCATGCTCATGGGCATCGGACTGCTCTACGCGCGCACCGGTGAACTCGCCATGACCAAGCTGGGCCGCGGGCTGGATGCCCACGGTGGACCCGACGCGCTGACCCTCGCCGCCTTCGTCCTCGTCCTGACGGGGCTGCTGGTCAAGGCCGCCGCGGTGCCGTTCCACTTCTGGCTGCCCGACGCGCACGCCGTCGCACCCACCCCGGTGTGCATGCTGCTGTCCGGCGTCATGGTCGAACTCGGCCTGTACGGGGTCTGGCGCGTCTGCACCACCGTCTTCTCGGGGCCCGGCGGGATTCCGGCGGCCGACCTTGAGCGGGCCCTGGTCGTCCTCGGCATCCTGACCGGCGTCGTCGGCGCCGTCATGTGTTGGCAACAGCGGCACATCAAACGGCTCCTCGCCTGCTCGACCATCGCCCACATGGGGTTGTTCCTCGTCGGTGTCGGCACCCTCGTGCCCGAGGCGGACGACGGGGTCGCCCTGTACATCCTGGGCCACGCCGGAGCCAAGGCCGCCCTGTTCGCCTGCACCGGCCTCCTGCTCGACCGGTTCGGCTGTGTCGACGAGGCGGCGCTGCACGGCAGCGGCCGTCCGCTGCGCGGCGTCGCGGTGATGTTCGTGCTCGGCGGACTCGCGCTCGCCGGACTGCCCCCGTTCGGCACCTCCCTCGGCAAGGCGGTCCTGGAGGAGGCGGGCGGGCCGCTGACCGTGCTCTACGTCGCCGTGTCCGCGGTGACGGGCGGCGCGGTCCTGCGGGTCGCGGCGCGCGTCTTCTATGGGCTCGGGCCTCAGCCACAGGTCGATTCGTCGTACGAGACCACCGGCACCGGGGAGGAACCCGAGACCCGGCACCGGCTGCGCCGCATCCCGGACACCATGACGGCCGTGCCCGCCGTGCTCCTCGCCGCGTCGCTCGCGGTGGGCGTCGTCCCGGGCTTCGCGCAGACAGTGGCGCGCTCCGTGAACGAGGCCGGCTCGGGCGGTGCGGCCGTCGCGGTCCATTGGACGGCGGCCGGCGTCCTGCTGGGGCTCGTCTCCACGGTCCTCGCCCTCGCCCTGGCCGCACTCGCCGTCACCCGCCCCGGACTGCTCGCCCTCCGGGCGTGGACGCTGCCACTGCGCCGGCTGCAGTCCGGGCACGTCGGGGACTACGTGGCATGGGTCCTGATGGGCACGGCCCTGCTCGGGGTGCTCGCCCTGCCGGCCATCCTGACCGGCTGAGAGCCCCGAACACAGGACGGGGGCTCAGGTGCCGTAGGAGACCTTCACCTCCTTGAAGCCGAGGGACTTGAGCAGTCCGTCGAGCATGCTGGTGGTGTTCGTCTCCGCGCGGCCGATCAGTTCGCTCTCCTTCGCGGCCTCGGCGATGTGCTGGACGGCCAGTTTCTGCACGGCCTGCTCACTGCCGGGGTTGTCCGAGAAGAAGTCACCGATGCGGTCGAGCAGGCCGCGCTGTTTGGAGACGGCGTACGAGCGGTCGGCGTCGAGCGCGGGTTTGCCCAGGGCGGCGTGAGGCAGCCGAATGGTGGCGGACGTGCGGTCGCCGTTGACCCGGATGTCCTGCTCGCCGACCTTGCCCAGGTCGACGTAGGCGTCGACGGTGCCCGCGCCGACGTACAGGGTGCGGGTGCCGCGGATCGCCGACGGCAGGAACCTGGAGTCCTTCTCCAGGTCCACGACCACCTGGAAGTTGCCTGAGGCGGACTGGTAACGGCTCATGTCCTGGATGGACTTCAGCAGTGCGGGTCCGGACCGGTCGTGCGTGTCCGTGCCGAACAGGTCACGCAGCCCCGGGAACACGCTCAGCCGCAGCCCGGCGAAGAACACCGCGAGCAGGGCGACGAGCGCGACGACGGCCTTGCCCCAGCCGGGCATCCGCCGCCTCGCGGCCACCGATGAGGGTGCCTGCTTCGTGGACGTCGTCATCTCGACAGTCCTCCCTTCTGACAAGCGGTTGCCCGCCAGGTGCCTTGGTCGAACGCGGGGTTGCGCGGTTGGGGAAGCGGACGGCGCGGCCATGAGGTCGCTGTGAATTTCCGATGCGGTTGAACACAGCCGGGTTTCGCCACGTACCGGGAGGGGGCTTACCATGCCGAGCCGGCCAAGACGTGTAGGAGCACTGCCTTGAGACGCAATTCGCGTAGACGTCCAACGGGCGCACGACGGGCGACGTTTGCAGCTGTCGCGCTGATACTGGGCGGAGGGGGGCTGGTAGCGGCGAACGTCTACGCCTCGGCGACCGAGGGCGGCTGGGGCGGCTCGGAACAGGGCGGCGGCGACCGGGTCCTTGCCGCCGGAACCGTCACCATCGACTGCCCGGACGTCGGCCAGAAGCTCACCGACGTGCCGGCCGCGGTGAAGCCGCAGGTCGACACGGAACTGGCGACCCTGGACCAGCAGATCACGGAGGCCTACGACCGGCTGGG
Source organism: Streptomyces sp. NPDC107546 (assembly GCF_055639175.1). Taxonomy (NCBI): domain Bacteria; kingdom Bacillati; phylum Actinomycetota; class Actinomycetes; order Kitasatosporales; family Streptomycetaceae; genus Streptomyces; species Streptomyces sp. NPDC107546. Next base: position 46,067 of record NZ_JBVKBA010000020.1, read on the forward strand.
GGCGACGCGCCAGGCGCAGGCGGACGACACGAACTACGTCCAGAACTCCATCCTCGGCCCGCTCAAGGACCAGCGCGCCGCGGTGATCGACCGGATCAAGACCGACTACCAGCGGGCGGGCGGCACCGCCCCCGGCGCGATCGACGGCATGACCGCGTGCACGGGCGTACCGGCCGACCAGGCGCAGCCCTCGGCCGGTGGCCAGAGCGAGAACGGCGGACAGCAGAACAACGACGGCAACGCGCAGAACGGCGGCGGCCAGCAGAGCGGCAACGGTCAGAACGACGGCGGGCAGCAGGGCAACGGCGGTCAGACGGGCACGAGCGGGCCCGTCGCCTCCGACTTCGTGGACATCCGGACCGTGCAGCCGAACGTCGTCAAGCCCGTGCAGCAGGCCGGTGGCGCCACCGGTTCGTTCGAGACCAAGTGCGGTGTCAATGAGAACAAGAACCACAACACCGACAACGTGATCGTGGCGCCCGGCGTGAAGAACGGCGCGCACCATCTTCACGACTACGTCGGCAACCAGTCGAACGACGCCTTCGCCACCAACGACGCTTTCGCAGCGGCGCAGACCAGCTGTCAGAACCAGCAGGACAAGTCGTCGTACTACTGGCCGGTGCTCCGTGTGCAGGACGGCACGCAGGACTTCGACCAGAACGCCGACGGCGGCGGCAAGGAAGGCAACGTCGGCCGGATCCTGGTGGCCCGGCAGGCCGAGATCAGGTTCGCCGGCAGCCCGACGAGCAAGGTCGTGGCCATGCCCCGGTTCCTGCGGATCATCACCGGTGACGCCAAGGCCTTCACCAACGGGCCCAAGAACGCCAACGCGCACTGGAGCTGCACCGGCTTCGAGGACAAGGTGCAGCTGACGGACAAGTACCCGATCTGCCCGCAGGGCAGCGAGGTGGTGCGGTCGTTCGCGTTCCAGAGCTGCTGGGACGGCCAGAACATCGACAGCGCCAACCACCGTACCCATGTCGCCTTCGCCGACGGGAGGGGCACCTGCCCGAACGGCTTCAAGGCGATCCCGCAGCTGACGATGCGTCTGGTGTACGACGTGCCGCAGCCGGTCGTCGAGAACGGCCAGGTGAGGAACGCCTACGCGGTGGACGGCTTCCCCGAGCAGCTGCACAAGCCGATCACCGACCACGACGACTTCATCAATGTCATGACGGACGAGCTGATGAACCAGGTGGTCGACTGCGTCAACACGGGCAGGCGGTGCGGTGGCGACGCCGGTGACCAGCCGCAGAACACGCCGTCACCGTCCGCCGACGCCCCGTCCGGCGGCGGCAACGCCGGGTCCGGCTCGACCACCGCGCCCGGCGGCGGGACGGCATCCACCCCGGCCGCCACACCCGGTGGCGGTGCCGGAAACGGCTCCGGCACCACCGGCCCGCAGTCGGCGCAGCCCTGGACGGCCGCGCCGGGCTCCACGGCGCCGGCCGCAGGCGCGGGTGGCGCCGACGGCGGTGCGACCCCTGGGGTCCCCGCGTCCCCGTCGGTGGTCGGCGGCGGCGCGGTCGCCGAGCCGCGCAGCGCCTCGGAAGGGCACCCCACCGGCGCTGCCACGCGTCCCGCGGAGACCTCGGCCGCCATCGGGGATGCGACCTCAGCCGCTCCGTCCACCGCCTCCTCCACGGACCCGGCCGCTGCCCCCTCCACCACCGCGCCGGGGATCGCGCCTCAGTCGGTCTCGGGTGGCGGCCTGGCGGAGACCGGTGCGCACCTGTGGCCGGCCGCGGCCGGAGCGGTCCTGGTGATCGCGGGTCTGGTGGTGCTGCGCAGGAGCGCACGCAGGTCCTTCTGAGGCGCTTTCGCGCCGCGTGGAAGAGCGGCGGGGCCTGCCCGGATCGGACAGGTCCCGCCGCTCTCCGTTTCCGCCGCGTCCCGAACGGGGCTAGAAGGATCCGGTGGACTCCGACTCGCCCAGCACCTCCTCGAGCGACGCCGCGGGCGGCAGCACGGCCGCGAGCCCGGTCAGGCGCAGGATGTGCAGGGTCAGCGGATGGGTGCACACCAGATGCAGTGTGCCGCCCTGTGCGAGCACGCGGCGCCGGGCCCGGTACAGCAGGCGCAGCCCGGAGCAGTCGAAGAACTCCACCGGACGCAGGTCGATGACGATGCGCGGGGCGCGCCGGATGGTCGCGGAGTCCAGGAACGGGATGATCTCCACCGCGGCGAGGATGTCGATCTCACCGTGGAACTCCAGCACCGTGTGACCGCGGTCCCGGTGGATGCGCAGATGCCGGGTCAGCGGTGCGGGATCCTGCCCCACGTCGACATCGCCTCCCCCCGCCAACTCCTCGCACCAGCCCGCAACTTACCCTCGGTAGAGTGAATTTGAGCATGTTCGATTGACATATGTCTTCGAATTGAGGGCGAGTCGCGGGTGAAGGTCGCGGCGGACTCTCGTTCGGCCGCGGCGGACCTACGACAACGCGTGCCAGGCCTTCGACAGTGCCTGACGGAACTGGTCGGCCTGGTGCGACGTGAGGTCGCGGACCATCCGCTCCTCAAGCTCCCGCACCGGAGAGGCGACCCTCGCCAGCAGCTCGCGTCCGGTGTCGGTCAGCAGGATCAGCAGTTCCCGGCGGTTGCGCGGGCCGACGGTGTCGTCGAGACCACCGGCAGCGTGGCCGTGCTGCGCCAGGGCGCCGACGCGCTGGCCGCGCGCGGCACTCTGGTCGTCGTCGGCGCCCCGCCCTTCGGCACCGAAGTAGCCATGGACGTCAACGGCTTGCTGCCCGGCAAGCAGATCGTGGGCATCACCCTGGGGGACAGCGAGACCCAGACGCTCATCCCGGCCCTCGTCCAGCTGGTCAAGGAGGGGCGGCTCCCGCTGGACCGCCTGATCGGCACCTATCCGTTCGCGGAGATCGACCAGGCGGTGCGGGACATGAGCGCGGGCAAGACGATCAAGCCCGTGCTCATCTTCTGAGCGCGCGGTCGGTCCACCAGCAGGACCGGCCGCCCGGAACGTCCACGGCGGACGTTCCGGGCGGCCCGCTGACACTCGAAGCCCCGGCGGCCCTCAGGCGTCCGGCGCCGCGTACACGCGCGCACCCCCGACATAGGTGAGCGCCACGCGTGTCTCGCCGATCGCCTCGGGCGGCCCGGCGTACGGGTCGCGGTCCAGCACCACCAGGTCCGCCAGCGCGCCCGGGCGCACGGTCCCGGTGTCGTCCAGGTGGTTCACGTACGCCGACCCCGCCGTGTACGCCGTCAGCGCGTCCGTGAGGCCGATCCGCTCCTCGGGCAGGAACGCCGGACGCGAGCCGCCCGGAAGCACCCGGTTGACGGCGACATGGACGCCCTGCATCGGATCGGGACTGCTCACCGGCCAGTCACTGCCCGCCGCCAGGGTCGCCCCGGCCCGCAGCAACGCGCCGAACGGATACTGCCGGCCGGCCCGTTCGGGCCCGAGGAACGGGATCGTCAGCTCGTCCATCTGCGGCTCGTGCGCCGCCCACAGCGGCTGGATGTTCGCCGTCGCGCCGAGCTGCGCGAAGCGGGGCACGTCGTCGGGGTGCACGATCTGCAGATGCGCCAGATGCGGCCGCGTGTCGCTCGGCCCGTTGGCCTTGCGGGCCGCCTCGACGGCGTCCAGCGCGTTCCGTACGGCGCGGTCGCCGAGTGCGTGGAAGTGGCACTGGAAGCCCAGCGCGTCCAGCTCGGTGACGTACTCCGGCAGCCGGCCGGGGTCGACGAAGCTGGTACCGCGGTTGGCGGTGGCGCAGCCGCACGCGTCCAGGTACGGGTCGAGGAGCGCCGCCGTGCCGGTCTCGGCGACCCCGTCCAGCATCAGCTTGACGCTTCCTGCGCGGAACCTGCCCTGGCTCGACGCGGCCCGCCGCTCGAGGAGTTCGGGTATCTGCTCGGCGCCGCGCCCGCGGTCCCACCACAGGGCACCGACGACCCGCGCGGTCAGCGAACCCTCCCGTGCTGCCGTCACATAGGCATCCGAGGGGTCGTCCATCCCCAGGAAGTCCCCGACCAGCGCGTCCTGCCAGGCGGTGACGCCGAGCGCGTGCAGATGCCGCTGGGCGTGCAGCAGCGCGGCGAGCCGGTCGGCCGCCGTGGCCGCGGGCGTGAGCCGGCCGACAAGCCGCATCGCCCCTTCCTGGAGCACGCCCGTCGGCTCCCCGGACGCGTCGCGCTCGATCCGCCCGTCGGCCGGATCCGGAGTGTCCCGGGTGACGCCCGCACGTTCCAGGGCCCGGCTGTTGACCCAGGCGCCGTGATGGTCCCGGTTGGGCAGGTACACCGGCCGGTCCGAAACCACCGCGTCGAGCAGCTCGCGGGTCGGGGCACCGCCCTCGAAGGCCTCCATGGACCAGCCCCCGCCGGTGATCCACTCGCGGTCGGGGTGCGCCTCGGCGTACGCCCGTACCGCGGCGAGGGTCTCCTCGGCGGTCTTCGTCCCGGTGAGATCGCACTGGGCCATCTCCAGGCCGGCGGGCACCGGATGGATGTGCGCGTCCTGGAAGCCGGGCAGCAGCAGTCGTCCGGCGAGGTCGACGACCTCGGTCCTCGGACCGGTCAGTTCCCGCGCCGCGGGGTCGCCGACGGCGGCGATCCGGTCACCCACGACCGCGACCGAGGTGGTGACGGGCCCGTCGGAGGTGAGGACGGGACCGCCGGTGAAGAGGAGATCGGCCTGCATGATGTCCGTTTCTTGACGAGGGGACGGTGATCAGCTGTGTGTGACGAGGAGTTGGGGCGCGTCGGCGTCCGTGCCGTGCCCGGTGCGGAAGTACGGCGATCTGCGCACCCACTTGGCCCAGGCGGCCGCCGCGAAGCCGGAGGCCACCATCAGCGTGGGCATCAGCAGCAGGAACCAGCCGTTGTCCGCGCGGAGCGCGAGGTGATCGGTGGAGGTGTAGAAGGACCAGCCGAGGTAGCCGCCGAGCCCGAGCAGCGCGAGGGCGCTCAGCGCGGGCAGCACCACGGCCCGAACCCCCTGCCGCCAGTCCTGTCGCAGCAGCCCCCGGAAGCGGGCGGCCGCCGCCAGCGCGGTGAGAGCGTAGGAGAGCGAGACCACGATGCCCACCGCGTTGACCGTCGCCATGATCATGTCGGAGAGGCGGGGGATGACCAGCGACAGCGCGGCGACCGCGGCGGCCAGGCCACCGATCAGCAGCGTTCCGGCGGCCGGCGTCCCGTACCGTGGACTGACCTTCGCCCACACGGTCCCCAGTGTCCGGTCCCGGCTCATCGCGAACATGGCACGCGCCGTCGGGATCACCCCCGCCTGCAGCGAGGCCACCGCCGAGAACATCAGCGCCACCAGTGGCAGCGCGGCCAGCGGCTGGGAGGCCAGCCGGTCCCCGAAGTACGCCAGGCCCTGCGCGCCGTGACCGGCCAACTCCTGTTGCGAGAGCACTCGTTGGAAGGCGACCGAGCCCAGCAGGAACAAGGCGAGCATGGTCAGCAGCGTGGTGATGCCGGCGCGGGAGGCGTCCCGCGCATCGCGCACCTCCTCGGTCACACTGAACGCCGCCTCGAAGCCCCAGTAGCAGAACACCGACAGCAGCAACCCCTGGGCGAGTGCCGACGCCGACGGGATGGCGAACGGGTCGAACCAGCTCAGCCGGAACGGGTGCGGGCCGGTGACGATGCCGTAGCCGCAGAAGCCCAGCAGCACCGCGTACTCGAAGACGAGCAGCCCGCTCTGCAGCCGGGCCGCGGTGCGGACACCGGTGACGGCGGTCAGGGTGACCGCGACCAGGAGCAGCAGGCCCACCGCCGTCGTCTGCGCGGTCGAACCCGGGTCGAGCGCCAGCCCGGCGACCCGGTGCAGCCCGGCCTCTCCGGCCAGTTGCAGCACCGCCGAACCGGTGACGGCCGTGGTGTAGGCGAGGAACGCCACCGTGGCCACGATGTTCACCCAGCCGACCAGGAACCCCAGCCAGGGCGTGAGTGAACGGCCCACCCACACATAGCCGTTGCCGGCGTTGGGCTCCACCCGGTTCAGCCGGGAGTAGGCGCCCGCGATGCCGAGGATCGGCAGGAAGGCGAGCAGCATGATGGCCGGCAGATGCAGCCCGACCACACCGGCCGTCACCCCGAGCCCGATGCCGATGCTGGTGGTGGCCGCCGTGCTGGAGGCGGCGATGGCGACGCCGTCCACCACGCCCAGAGACTTGCGGAGAGAGGGATGCGCGGGCGGGTCCGCGCCGTAGGGGGTCCGTGTCATGACGGGCTCCGATCGCACCGGGGGGCCCGGATGAGCCCCGGTGACCGGAAATGAAACTGCTCGGGCCCTTAACAGGTCAACGCTGTTGACATAAGGTGCCCGCACCCGGAACGAAGGGCCGCCGCCGGGCCCCTGCGGGCCGCCGGACGCCCCTGGACAGCAGTCGGGAGAGCCCATGACCGACCGAGTGGTCCCACCCGCCGCGCGCCGGCGCAGGCGTCCCACCAAGACCGGTGTCGTCCTGACCGAGGAACTCATCGTCGACACCGCGATGCGGCTGCTGAAGGAACACGGCGCCGACGCCCTCACCGTGCGCCGCCTCGGCCGCGCCCTCGGCGCCGACCCCACCGCGCTGTACCGGTACTTCCGGGACACCGACGACCTGCTGCTCGCCATCGCCGACGAACTCATCGGCCGGACGCTGCGCGTGTGGCGCCCCACCGGACAGTGGCGCGCCGACCTGTGGGACCTGGGACTGCGCATGCACGCGGGGGCTCTCGCCCATCCACAGGCGTCCGTCCTGAGCGCCTACCGGGTGACCGGACGGGTGCACGAGATCGAGGCCGTGGAGACGATCCTCGGGGTACTGCGCGGGGCCGGGTTCCCGGACCGCGAGGCCGTACGGATCTACCACGCGTTCGTCGACCAGGCCCTGGCCTTCGCCGCCCTCGACGCGGCGAACGCGTCGCTTCCGCGCACGGCCCGCGAGGCGGAGACGGAGGTGTGGCGCACCACCTACGCCCGGCTGCCCGCCGAGACGCACCCGAACATCGCGGCGACGGCCCGCCATCTCGTCGCCGACATGGGTCACGGCTCCTATCCGGTCGCGCTCGGCCTGTTGCTGTCCGCCGCGGCGGCGCGGCTGGCGGAGCTCGGGAGGCCCACCGGCGCCGGGCGGTGAGCGGGTCGTGACGGACTGAAAACGGGGGCGGCGGATACCCGGGAGCGTATGCGGGCGGGACAGCGCCGGCCCGCGCCCGAAGGAGGAAGCATGCCCACGGTACTGGCGGGCGTCGTGGTCCTGGACTGCGCCGAGCCCGAGAAACTCGCCGCGTTCTACAAGGACCTGCTCGGCGCCGAGGAGACCGACGCCACCGCGAACCGGGTGGAGATCCGCAGCGCCGACGGGTTCCGGATGGCGTTCCGCCGCGATGTCAACGCCACCCCGCCCAGCTGGCCCCGCCCCGAGAACTCCCTCCAGGTCCACCTCGACTTCCTGGCGCAGGACCTCGACGAGGCCGAGCGCAGGGTGGTCTCCCTGGGCGGGCGCCCGCTGGAGGCCAAGGAGGCGCCGGGCCCGTTCGAGGAACGCGGCTACGCGGACCCCGCCGGCCACTCCTTCACCGTGCGGCGCACGAGGGCCACGGCGCCGAAGCAGGGGTGAGCCGACGACTTCCGCGCCCCGGTGAGGCCGGGCCGGCCTCACCGGGGCGACGCACAGGACCGGCGCCGGGGGCCGGGGAACGGTGCTCGGTCCCGGCGCTCGGAGACGGGAGCGCTGCCCCGGCCCCGGGAACCGGGCGTGCGACGCTCGGCCCCGGCGCCGGGAACCGGGCGTGCGACGCTCGGCCCCGGCGCCGGAGCGAGGTGGTTGGGCCGTGCGTGCAGACTCAGTCCCGGCCGCCCTTGTCCCCGCCCGGCCACACGCCCGTCGACCGTTCGATCGCCTTCGCCCCCGTGCGGTCCGCCAGGCTGCGCGCGACCGCGAACAGGGCGCCCTGAAGCGCCGCGGCGAGCAGCACCTCGCCCCAGCCGCGGTCCCGGTCCAGCGCGTCGGGCGCGTCGTCCTCGTGACGTATCGCCTTCCACGTCGCCCGGAAGGCGTATCCCGCGAGGGCCCCGCTCGCCCAGCCGAGGGCGAACCCGACAGGCCGGTAGACGAGCGGAAGCTTCGGTTTCTTCTTGTCGTGGGCCACGTTTCCCTCCTTGTGTGTCCCTGCCTTGTGCGTACGTGTCCAGGCGCCTTCAGGGCCGCCCCTCGGCCGGAACCCGCTCGGCCGCGGGTACCGGTCCCGGCGGTGTCCCGTCACCGAACGGACGCCCGCCGAGGTCCTCCCGGCCGTGCGGCGTGAGCCAACCGGCCAGGTCCGGTCCGAGCGGCACGATCCCGGTGGGATTGATGCCCGTGTGCACCTGGTAGTAGTGCCGCTTGATGTGGTCGAAGTCGACGGTGTCTCCGAAACCGGGCGTCTGGAACAGATCGCGGGCGTACGCCCACAGCACCGGGTCCTCCGCCAGCTTCCAGCGGTTGCACTTGAAGTGACCGTGGTAGACGGCGTCGAAACGGACCAGCGTCGTGAACAGCCGGATGTCGGCCTCGGTGATCGTGTCACCGACCAGGTAGCGCTGTCCGGCCAGGCGCTCGGACAGCCACTCCAGCCGGCCGAACACGTCCGTGCACGCCTCCTCGTACTCCTTCTGCTGGTGGGCGAAACCGGCCCGGTACACCCCGTTGTTGACGTCCTTGTACACGAGGCTCATCACGTCGTCGATCTCGTCGCGCAGCCGCTCCGGGTAGAGGTCGGGCGCGCCGCTCCGGTGCAGGGACGTCCACTCGGTGGCCAGGTCCACAGTGATCTGCTGGTAGTCGTTCGTGACCAGCCGGCCGCTCGGCACGTCCACGACCGCCGGCACGCTGACCCCGCCGGGGTATCCGGTCTCACGGGCGTCGTAGGCCTCGCTGAGGTAGCGGATGCCGAGGACGGGATCGCGGCCGTCGGGGTCGAGGGTGAACCGCCAGCTGCGGTCGTCCTGGATGGGATCGGCGATGGCCAGCGACAGGGCGTTCTCCAGCCCGAGCAGCCGCCGCGAGATCACGGCCCGGCTCGCCCAGGGGCAGGCCCGGCTGGCCACCAGCCGGTAGCGGCCGGCCTCCACCGGCCAGCCGTCGCGCCCATCAGCGGTGATGCGGTCGGCGAAGTGGCTCCTGGACCGCTTGAACTGCTTCTTCCCGTACGCGCTGTTGCTGTACTCGCTGTTGCCGTCGGTCATGCGGCCCCTCCTCGCACCGGCTTCCGTCGCACGCCGCTCGGGTTCCCCGATTTGCGTCCCGACACCGTGTGAGAGGCGCGGATGGGGGCAATCGGGCGAGGTGAGCGAGACATCCTCGGACAGGGAACGGAACAGTACGGCAGTCACACGGGCGCCCTTGGACGACGGGCCGCCGCGACCCGAGCCGGAGCGGCGCGACGGGTCCTCGGACGGCAGCACACGTGTCACGGTGCTCGTGGCGCTCGGCGCCAACCTGCTGATCGCCGTGGCCAAGGCCGTCGGGGGACTCCTCGCCGGCTCGCCGGCGCTGCTGTCCGAGGCGGCGCACTCCGTCGCGGACAGCCTGAACGAGATCTTCCTGCTGGCCGCGCTGCGCCGCAGCCGTCGCCCGGCCGACCGGCGTCACCCCTTCGGTTACGGCAAGGAACGGTTCTTCTGGTCGCTCCTCGCGGCCGTCGGCATCTTCGTCATGGGCGGCTGCTTCTCCTTCTTCCAGGGCATCGAGGCGCTGAAGAGCGGCGCGGAGGAGTCGCACAGCGGCTATGTCGCCGGGCTCGTGGTGCTCGGGGTGGCGCTGGTGTCGGAGGGCGTCTCCCTGGTGCGGGCCCTGCACCAGGTGCGCCGGCAGCACGGCACGTCCCTGCGGGTACTGCGCGACCCCGCGCTGCGGACCGTCCTCGCCGAGGACAGCACGGCGGTGCTGGGCGTGGTCCTCGCGATCGTCGGCATGGCGCTGCACATGGTCACCGGGCAGGTCGTGTGGGAGGCGTCCGCGTCGCTGGCGATCGGCGCGCTGCTCGTGTACGTCGCCTACCGGCTCGGCCGTGACGCCCGCGACCAGCTGATCGGCCAGGCCGCCGATCCCGACCTCAGCCGCCGGATCCAGGAGCTGCTGCAGGCACAGTCCGAGATCGACAGCGTGGAGGCGTTGCAGACCATGCAGCTGGGCCTGGAGTCCATCCTGGTCGCCGCCCGGATCGACCTCGTCCCCGGCCTGGACAGCGAGGAGGTCGAGGACGTCGCGGTGCGCATCAAGCGCTCGCTCACCCGGGAGGTCCCCCAGGCCGACCAGATCTTCCTCGACATCACGGACGCCCCGACCCGCGCGGCGTCCCGGCAGCCGGACACGCACACGAAGAGCCCCGCCGCGACGGGGGAACACGGCGGGGCCTGAGGCACGGTTGCCCCGCGCAGAGCGCGTCATGCAGGTCAGTTCCGACGGGCCGCGCGTGCACCGTACGACCGCGGCCGCCGCGTCGGCGCCCGGTTGAGGCTGCGCACCCCAGGGATCATTCTGAGGATATGGAGCAAGCCGCCGCTGCGGCGATCGTCGATGCCCGGGGCACGCTGACGGGATGGAGCGAGGGTGCCCAGCGGCTGACGGGATACACGGCCGAGGAGGTCGTGGGACGCGCCGCACAGGAGCTGCTCGCCGAGGACGCGGCGCAGCCGGGGCTGACCGCCCTGACCGGCACCGCCGTCCTGCGCCACCGCGACGGCCACGCCGTCCCGCTGTGCCTGAGCGTGCACCCCGTGACGGGGGCGGACGGCTCCCCGCAGGGATTCGTCGTCACCACCGCGCCCGCCACGGCGGACGCGGTGCTGGTGGCCAGGGCTTTCCAGCAGGCGCCGGTGGCGATGTCCGTCTTCGACCTGGGGCAGCGCTACATCCGTGCCAACGACAGGGCCGGCGAGATCCTGCAGGTCGACGCCGACACGTTGACCGGGCGGTACCTGCCCGACACGGTGGCCGACGACGAGTCCGGCCGGCGCTTCCACCGCCAGCTGCGCCGGGTCGCCGAGACCGGGCTCCCGCTGCACTACGAGAGCTACACACGCGCCCCGTCGGAGCGCCGGGAGCACGCCTGGACCATCGACATGTGGCCGGTGTGCGGCGCACCCGGCGAGATGACCGCCGTCGCCATCTCGGCCGTGGACAACAGCGAGCAGTACTGGGCGCGCCGGCGCCTGGTCATGCTCAACGAGGCCTCCACCGTCATCGGTACCACGCTGGACGTGCCGCGCACCGCCGGGGAGCTGCTGGAGGTGGTCGTCCCCGGGTTCGCCGACTTCGCCAGCGTGGACCTGCTCGACTGGGTTCTCGGCGCGGACGAACCGCCCGTCGAGGCGGAGGGAGACGTCGTCCTGCGCCGCATCGCCCACCGGTCGGTCACCGAGGGCACGCCCGAGGCGGCCGTCCGGCTCGGAGACGTCGACACCCATCCTCCCTTCTCGCCGCCCGCGCGGGCCCTGCGCGAAGGCCGCGCCGTGCTGCGCCGGGCCGGCGAACCCGACTTCGACCGCTGGGTGCAGGAGCGCAACGTCCGAGGGATGGGCGACTCCGCGTACCGCAGGGGCGCCCACTCCCTGGTGGCGGTGCCGCTGCGAGCCCGCGGCACCACCCTGGGCGTCGCGGTGTTCGTGCGTACCGTCAGTCCCGGCCCCTACGCCGCGGACGACGCCGTGCTCGCCGAGGAACTGGCGAGCCGGGCGGCCGTCTGCGTCGACAACGCCCGCCGCTTCGCCCGCGAACGCGCGACCGCGCTCGCCCTCCAGCACAGCCTGCTGCCGCGCGGCCTGCCGGGACAGGCCGCGGTGGAGGTGGCCCACCGCTATCTGCCGTCGGGATCGCTGGCCGGTATCGGCGGTGACTGGTTCGATGTGATCCCGCTGTCCGGCAGCAGAGTCGCCCTCGTCGTAGGTGACGTCGTCGGACACGGCATCCGCTCCTCGGCCACCATGGGCCGGCTGCGCACGGCCGTGCGGACCCTGGCCGACGTGGACCTGCCGCCCGACGAACTCCTTACCCACCTGGACGACCTGGTCATCCACCTGGTCACGGGCGAGGGCGGCGACGAGGTGGGCGAACTCGGGGCGACCTGCCTGTACGCGGTCTACGACCCCGTCACCCGCCGCCTGGCGCTGGCCGCCGCGGGACACCCCGCGCCGGCCGTCCTCGCCCCCGACGGCACCGCCCGGCTCGTCACGATGTCTGCGGGTCCGCCGCTCGGCGTCGGCGGTCTCCCCTTCGAGGCGAGGGAGCTCGACCTGCCGGAGGGCTCGCTGATCGCCCTGTACACGGACGGGCTGATCGGCGAGGGTCGCGAGCGCGACCTGGACCACGGCACCACCGAGCTGTGCCGTGCCCTGGCGACCCCGAGCGGCTCCCTCGACGCGCTGTGCGACACGGTCCTGAAGTCGGTGCTGTCCGAGGAGCCCGGCGACGACGTGGCCCTGTTGCTGGCCCGCACCCGGGCCCTGGGCGCCGACCGGGTGGGCACCTGGGACGTTCCGCCGGACCCCGCGTCCGTGGCCACGGCCCGGCAGTACGCCGTCGACCGGCTCGCCGACTGGGGTCTGGACGAGGCCGGCTTCGTCACGGAACTCGTCGTCAGCGAACTGGTGACCAACGCGATCCGCTACGGCGGGCCTCCCATCCAGCTGCGGCTGATCCGGGACCGCTCACTGATCTGCGAGGTCTCCGACGGCAGTTCGACCTCACCGCATCTGCGTCGCGCGCACGCCTACGACGAGGGAGGCCGCGGCCTGCTTCTGGTCGCCCAGCTCACCCAGCGCTGGGGCAGCCGGCAGACCAGCGAGGGAAAGACGATCTGGGCCGAACAGCCGCTGTCGGCCTGACCGGCGGCCCGCACCGCGTTCGAGCCGCACGGACCAGCGGCCCGTGCGGCTCGGCGAGAGGGGGTCACGTCCCGGTCGGCTCCAGCACGAAGACGGGGATCGCCCGGTCGGTCTTCTTCTGGTAGTCGGCGTACGGCGGATACGCGGCGACGGCCCGCTCCCACCACGCCGCCTTCTCCTCGCCCGTCACCTCACGGGCCGTCATCTCCTGCCGCTGCGGGCCGTCCTGAAGCTCCGCCGTGGGATGCTGCTTCAGGTTGTGGTACCAGACGGGGTGCTTGGGCGCGCCGCCCAGCGAGGCCACGACGGCGTACCGGCCCTCGTGTTCGACACGCATCACGGGAGTCTTGCGGATCTTGCCGGACTTGGCGCCGAGGGTGGTGAGGATGACCACGGGAAGCCCCGTGTCGAGCAGCGTCGTGCCCTTCGTGCCGCCCGAACTCTCGTACAGCTCGACCTGTTCGCGCACCCACTGCTCCGGGCTGGGCTCGTACTCGCCCTCAAGAGGCATGGCATCCGTCCCATCGTCGTGTACGACTGCTGTCTCGTCGGTGGTGCCGCGGACCCGTGCCCGGGGCCGCGGGCCACACGGTTCACGATTCAACACCAGCCGTCGGCGGATTCATCCTCACCACGCGCCGGCCGGCATCCGGGTCGCCAGCGCCGCGATGACCGCGCAGGAGACCAGCGCCGTCACCAGCCGGCCGCGCCGCCCGGTCAGTGCCCGGCCGAGCAGTGCACCGCCGCCAGCCAGGAGCAGCTGCCAGCTCGCGGACGCGGCGAACGCCGCGAGCACGAACCCGCCCTGGTCCAGGAGCCGTACTGTCTCCGTGGTGCGGCTGCCGACCACCAGCGCGACGAAGTAGACGACGGTGGTGGGGTTGAGCAGCGTGACGCCCAGCAGACCGAGATACGCCCGCGCGGGGCCCGGCGGCACCGCATCGGACGTCGCGGCGGTCCGGGACGAGCGGTACCGGTGCACGGCGCGGACGCCGCCGTGCACGGCGAGCGCGGCCAGCACCAGCGCCGCCGCCCAGCGCAACGGGACCAGCACCGGCTGGAGCGCCGCGGCGAGGGCGCTGCCGCCGGCGGTCGCCACCAGGGCGTAGAGCCCGTCGGCGGTGGCGACACCGAGCGCGGCGCACGCTCCGGTCCGCAGGGACGTACGGGCGGTCAGGGACACCAGGTAGGTCCCGACCGCACCGACGGGCACCGCGATGCCGTAGCCCGCGACCAGGCCGGCGACGAGTGCGGCGGTCATGGCAGGTAGGTCATGGGCCTCCGCGGCCGGCCGCAGTGCTGCTGTCGTGTCCGGACCCCGTGAACGGCGGCGGAGGACGGCGACAGAAGGGCTTCGGCGATCGGCATGCGCAGAGCCTGGACGACCGGCGGCGCACGGGCAAGCGAATTACTTTGGCCATATGCGGCGGCCGACGCATCTGGCCGAACTTCGAGTGGCCCTGTAGATGCCCGAGGCATCTAATGATGATCGGCAAAGGGAATCTTCGTGCGAGGTCATTCATGACGAAAACCGGTACGACCGTGTCAGAACCCGTCGCCTTCCCCCAGGACCGCACCTGCCCCTACCATCCGCCCACCGCCTACGAGCCGCTCCGCTCGACCCGACCCCTGACCCGGGTCACCCTCTACGACGGCCGCGACGTGTGGGTGGTCACCGGACACGCCACCGCCCGTGCGCTGCTCGCCGACCCGCGCCTGTCCTCCGACCGGACCCGGTCCGCGTTCCCCGCCGTCACCGCACGTTTCGCCGCCGCCCGCAACCGCAGGCTCGCCCTGCTCGGCGTCGACGATCCCGAGCACCGCACCCAGCGCCGCATGCTGGTGCCGAGCTTCACGCTCAAGCGGGCCACGGCACTGCGCCCGCGCATCCAGGCCATCGTCGACCGGCTCCTGGACGCCATGGAGGCCGCGGGCCCGCCGGCCGAACTGGTGAGCGCCTTCGCGCTGCCGCTGCCGTCGATGGTGATCTGCGCGTTGCTCGGCGTGCCGTACGCCGACCACGACTTCTTCGAGGAGCAGTCGCGCAGGCTGCTGCGCGGTCCGGCCGTGGCCGACACGCAGGACGCCCGCGACCGGCTGAACACCTACTTCGAGGAGCTGATCGACCGCAAGCATGAGGAACCGGGGGACGGACTGCTCGACGAGCTGATCCAGGAGCAACTGCGGGAGGGCGCCCTCGACCGGGACGAGCTGGTCTCCCTGGCCACGCTCCTGCTGGTCGCCGGGCACGAGACGACCGCCAACATGATCTCCCTCGGCACCTTCACCCTGCTGCACCACCCCGAACAGCTGGCCGAACTGCGCGCCGACCCGGGTCTGATGTCCGCCGCGGTGGAGGAGCTGCTGCGTTTCCTGTCCATCGCCGACGGGCTGGTGCGGGTGGCCACCGAGGACATCGAGATCGCGGGTAGGAGGATCCGGGCCGAGGAGGGCGTCCTGTTCTCCACGTCCGTCATCAACCGCGACACCGCCGCCTTCCCCGAACCGGACACCCTCGACTGGCACCGCCCGGCCCGTCACCACGTCGCCTTCGGGTTCGGGATCCACCAGTGCCTCGGCCAGAACCTGGCGCGGGCCGAGCTGGAGATCGCCCTGCGCACGCTCTTCGACAGGCTGCCCGGACTGCGGCTCGCCGCCCCGGCGGAGGAGATCCCCTTCAAACCGGGCGACACGGTCCAGGGGATGCTGGAACTCCCCGTGAACTGGTAGGAGGCTGCGGCCATGACCGACATCTCCATCTCCATCGACCCGGACGTCTGCATCGGAGCCGGCCAGTGCGCCCTGACCGCCCCAGGAGTCTTCACCCAGGACGACGACGGCTTCAGCCAGGTGCTGCCCGGCAAGGAGAACGGCGGTGGCGACCCACTGGTGCGGGAGGCGGCACGCGCCTGCCCGGTGGGCGCCATCACCGTCTCCGAGAAGGGAAGTTGAAGGAGGCCGACCCCGGCGGGCCCGGGAGGAACCGGCCGAACGGACCGAACCGGTTGAACAGACCGAACAGACCGAACAGACCGAACAGACCGAACAGACCGAACCGGCCACCTGCCGCGCGCCGTGATCACTAGGGTGCGGGCGTGACCCGACACGACAGCAAACCCTTCCTCCACGTCGTCGTCTGCGCCGCCGGCGTCGCACAGGACGTCCCCGAGCTGATCACGGCCGCGCAGGAAGCGGACTGGGAGGTGGGCGTCATCGCCACCCCGCTCGCCCTCCGGTTCTTCGACACGGCCGCCGTCGAGGAGCGGACCGGCCGCCCCATCCGGTCCGTGTGGCGCGCCCCGGGCGACCCCCGGCCGTTCCCGGACCCCGACGCGGTCGTCGTGGCCCCCGCCACCTTCAACACGATCAACAAGTGGGCCGCCGGCATAGCCGACACCCTGGCCCTCGGCACCCTGTGCGAGGCGTACGGGCTCGGTGTCCCGATCGCCGTCCTGCCCTGTGTGAGCGAGGCACTGGCGGCCCACCCCGCCTACCGCGCGAGCCTCGAACGCCTCACCGGCATGGGGGTGCGGTTCGGCGACCCGTACGCCGGAGAGGCGGCCGAGGACGGCACCCGCCCGCGGTTCCGCTGGGAGCGGGCCCTGGCCCTCCTGGGGCCGCACGCCTGACGGGGGCCCGGTTCACCAGGGCGTATCACCAGGACGTACGCCGACCTGACGCTCTACTGTCGTGCCATGACCGCAGACCGTATCGCGCTGGCCGTGCACGACCACGGGGGCGACGGGCCGCCCCTGCTGCTCCTGCACGGCGCCGGGCGAACGCTCGCCGACTGGGCGGCCGTGGCCCCCCTCCTCGTGTCCCGGCACCGCGTGCTCGCCGTCGACCTGCGCGGCCACGGCCTCTCGCCGGACGGACCCTGGCGCCTGCCCGAGGTGCTCGGCGACCTCGAGGAGGTCCTGACGGCGCACGGCATCCCGGGCGCTCTTCCCGTCGGGCACTCCTTCGGCGGCATCCTCGCCGTGGTGTACGCGCTGGAGCACCAGGACGTCACCCCCGGAGCCGTGAACCTCGACGGGTTCGGCTGGGGGCGCCCGGACCAGTACGTGGGCCTGGCCCCGGACTATGTGGCCCAGCACCTCGCCCAGGTACGGGAGTTGAACGCCGGACAGGACAGGAAGCTGCCCCCGGACGGGCTCAAGGACCTCCTCGCCGAACAGCGCGCGATCTCCGAGCGCCTCGGCATCCCCTACGAACTGCTGGAGGCCGGCGTCCGGCGCTCCGTGCGGGAGCGGGACGACGGGGCTCTGGAACTGCGGCCGGGACGGGAACAGGCGCTGCAGATGCTCGAGGTCGTCGACTCGCTGGACCTGTTCGCCCTGTTCCGCAGGATGACCGCGCCGCTGCTCCTCGGCCGGGCCCAGCGGCAGGTGCCCTCCGTCCCCGGCCTGGACTGGTTCGATCCGATGATGCTCGCCTACGCCAGGGGGCTCGCCCGCGACCTGGCCGCCCTCGCCGAGGAACGGCCCGATGTGACCGTCGCCCCGATCGACGGCACGCACGCCATGCTGCTGGAGAACCCGCGGGCGGTCGCGGACGCCATCCTCGCCTTCACGTCCTGACCGTGCCTTCCGCCCTGACCGTGGTGCTCAGTGCGGACCCACGGCGGCGAACTCGGTGCCGCAGGGGCCCGCGCCCTCGCTCTCGGGCAGCGCGACGGGTGTGCCGTCCATCGTCAGGGTGTCGTAGTAAGCGCCGATGCGCTCCGCGGAGCCGCCGACGTAGTGGCCGATGAAGGAGCGGCGGAAGCGGTCGGCGCTGCGGTTGGGCTGTGAGCCGTGCACCAGGCTGCCGTTGAAGAACAGCACGTCGCCGGGCTCCATCACGACGGGCACCGGCTCGAGGCCGGGCGGTGGCGGCACGTACTCACGAGCGAACGACAGCTCGATGTCCGCCTCCTCCGGGCAGAACAGGTCCATGCGGTGCGTGCCCGGCACCACCTCCAGGCCGCCGTTCTCCCGGTCGATCACGTCGCAGGCGATCCATGCGGCCACACAGGTGCCCGGCTCCACCCGCAGATAGAAGTTGTCCTGATGCAGCGCCTGACCCCGGGCGCCCGGCGGCTTGAAGTAGAACATGCTCTGCGCGGCCAGCACCTCCTCGCCCAGCAGCGACTCGAGAACCTCCCCGAGCCTCGGGTCCAGCAGGAAGCGCAGCGACAGCTCGCTGATGCGGTGCGGGTGCATGACGCGGGGGTGGACCAGCAGCGGATCGGCGGCCTCGTCCGCCGCGGACGCGCGGGGCTCGAAGTGCCCCGGTAGGGGTCCCGCGTCCTTCAGCGCCGTGAACTCGGCGCACAGGGCGTCGATCTCGGCCCGGGAGAACAGCCCGCGCGCGACAGCGAACCCGTCCTCCTCGAACCCCTCCATGCCGGTGACTGCCATGGGCCTTCCCTTCTCAACGGTCTGGTGTGTACCTCACGCTAGGCGGGAGTTCCTGTGGGGAGGATGCCTGTGTGTGCTGACGACTTGCCCGGGACTGCTGTCCCGGCCCCGCCACCCGGCCTGGTGACGGTCGGACGCTTCGACCAGCCGCCGGGATACGGCATCAACCGGCCACGGGGAGCCGACAGCTGGCTGTTCACCTGGACGACCGGCGGGCGGGGCACCCTGGGCCAGGGCGCCACCCGGGTGACGGCCGGTGACGGGGACCTGGTGGTGCTCGGGCCCGGTGTGCCCCACCGGTACGGGATCGCGCCCGGTGCCCGGCACTGGGCGTTCTGGTGGGTGCACTGCCAGGCGCGGAGTTCCTGGGTCGGCCGGCTGGGGCCCCATGAGGTGGGTGACCGTCTCTACGCGGTCGACGCCGGACACGGGCGGGAGCGTATCGAGACGGCCTTCAGTCGCATGCTGGCCGACGCCCGTTGGGGCGGGCTCGGCACACCGCCCGAACCGGTGCCGCCCGTCGACGGCGAGGTCGCTGTCGCACACGGTGCCGTCGCCCGCGAGCTGGCCCTGTGCTGCCTCGAGGAGATCGTGCTGCTCGCCACCGCCCGGGCGGGCCCGTCCCCCTCCGGAATCGACGAACGGATCCGCCTCGCCGAGGCGTTGATCGCCGCCGACCCGGCCGCGCCGCACACCGTGCGGTCCCTGGCCGAGGGTGCCTCCCTCTCCCCGTCCCGATTCGCACACCTTTTCACCGAGCAACTGGGCCGCTCCCCGATGAGCGCCTTGCGCGAAGCGCGATTGCGGCATGCCGCCCGTCTCCTGGAAGCCACCGAACTCTCGGTCGAACGGGTGGCCGCCGCATCCGGTTTCGGCAGCCCGTTCCACTTCAACCGTCTCTTCCGTAGGCGCTATGGAACACCGCCGGGCGCCTACCGGGCCGCACAACGGGGTGGCTCGGGCTGAATTCCGGATGCGGACGGGCCGACGGCAGGGAATTCACGGTGACCGCTCCGCAGTTGACTGACATTTCGTCAACAGGCCGAATCTGAAAGGTCAAATGGAAAACCGAGGGGCTCTCTTGTTCGGACTCGGTGACCTGTGCAAAGGTGTTCCCCGTCAGCGCGCGGACCATTGCCTTCACCGCGACGCACGCAGGCGCCGTCGATCTCCGCCCGCTCCACGAGAGCTGCCCCGGGTGGAGTTCGGCCTGCCGGATAACCCTCTCAAGGACACCCCGCGTGCTGTCGGCCGGGTCGTGCCTCCATTGGTATGTACTAAGAACCTCGCGTGGCTTTTTTGGAGGAACGTGGACGTGAAAGGTGGGGGCCTGAACCATTCCCCCGATCCCGTTCCGTCGTACGACGTCACTGACGAACAGCTCGCCGCAGAACTGAAGAAGTCCGCCGGGAAGAGGCCCGTGCACCATCCGGTGGGTGAGCTGCTCGATCGGCACTGGGAAGCCGCCTTCTCCTACGCCCGCCTGTGCGCGGGCGGTGCGCATCCCGCGGGAATGCTCACCACCGCCGCATTCACCCGGCTCTTCGAGGATTCCGCGCGCCAGGGCGGACCCACGGCGGCCTGGCGGCCCCAATTGCTGGTCGCCGTACGGCGCCTGGCGGCCGAATGGGGCACCGACCACCGGCGCGAGCTGCTGCACCCCGTCCTCCGCTCGGACCCCGCCCTGGGCGAGTGCGCGGCGGCACGGCTGCTGCCGCCCGGGAACCGGCGGCTGGTCTCCCGCGCCTTCCCGCGGCTCGCCGAGCAGGCGCGCTGTCTGCTGTGGCACGTCGAGGTGGAGCGTGAGCAACTCGCCGTTCCTGCGGCCCTGTTGGGGATGGACACAGGCGACGCCGAGGTGCGGCTCGAGCGGGCGCGCGAGCAGCTGCGCGAGGCATGCCTGGACGTCCACCGCGAGTCCGCGCCCGACGAGGAGTGCCGCCGCTACGCCCGCCTGCTGGACGTCTCGCTCCGCCGGGAGAACCCCGTCCTCGACCCCGACCTGCGCCTGCACATGGACGGCTGCGCGCACTGCCACCACGCCGCCGAGCAGCTGGAGGGCTTCCGCCCCCGGCTTCCGCTCCTCCTCGCCGAGGGCGTGCTCGGCTGGGGCGCACAGGCGTACCTCGACGACGCGGCCGCACGCAGCCGGGCGGCCGAATCGGTCCCGCCAGCGCCCGTGGGCGGAGAGCCGCTGGTCGACCCGGCCGACGCGGACCGGCGGTTCGCCGCCGCCGAGCCGCCGGCCGATCCCGCCGACGCGTACGGGTGGTTCACCGCCGCGCCCGAGGCGCCTGCCGACGCCGAGTACCGGCCCGTCACGGACGCACCCGGCAGCGAGCCCGGCCATGCCCCCCGGGCCGCCGCCGCGCACAAGGCCCCGCGCCGCTCCCCGCAGCGCCGGCAGCTCGTCCTCGCCGTGGCGACGGTGAGTGCGCTCATCCTGCTGCCGCTGGTGGTGTGGTCCGTCGCCCACTCCGGCGGGAGCGCCCCGGCCGGCACCGCCGCGCCGTCCGATGAGCCGAGCCCCGGAGCACGGGCGAGCGCCTCCGGATCGCCCTCGTGGGTCGGCGCCGCCGCCGAGGTGCCCACCGGCGCCTTCCGCGGCCGGCTGCGCAACCAGGACAGCGGGCTGTGCATCGGCCTGGACCGCAGGCAGGCGGTGGCCGGCGCCGAGGCCGTACTCGTCTCGTGCGCCTCGTCCGCGACCCAGCAGTGGGCGTACGAGACGGACGGGCTGCTGCGCAGTGTCGCCGCACCCGGACTGTGTCTCGACTCCCACCTCGGCTACTCGGTGCAGCTCGCCCCGTGCGCGGAACAGCCCCGGCCCGAGTCGAGGAACGTCCGCCACGACTTCACCGTGCAGGGCGCGATCGTCCCGCGCTGGAACCAGGACCTGGCCCTGACCCCGGCCTCGCCGGCCACCGGCGCGGGGCTCGTGGTCAAGCCGCGCACAGGGGACGGCACCCAGCGCTGGCTCACCGACACGCCGAACTCACTGCGGATGCAGTCGGTCAACTGGGGCACCGGCGCCGGGACGGCCACCCCGGCGTCCCCGAGCGCCGCACCTCGCAGCGCCCCGGAGCCGGCTCCCACCCCCGCCCGACCCACCTCGGGGACGAGTCGGCCCTCGTCCCAGGGATGGGGAGCGTGCTCCTCCCCGTACTGCGCTTCGATCGGCCGGGGCGGGTACGGCGGTTGGGACGGATACGGCGGATACGGGGGCTGGGGCCGCGACGGCGGTGGGGGCGGCCGGCGCTGACCGGGCGGGCGGCCGTGCGTCACTCCTGGACCAGGTTCGGCTCCGCCCAGATCGTCTTGCCGTCGGCGGTGTGGCGGCTGCCCCATCGCTGGGTGAGCTGGGCCATCAGGAGCAGTCCGCGGCCGCCCTCGTAGATCCTGGCCCGGCGCAGGTGCGGGGCGGTGTGGCTGGTGTCGGAGACCTCGCAGATGAGTGTCGCGGCGTCATGGATAAGCCGACCGGCGCGCGCCTCGGGCAGGTGGCGGGAGGCGGCCTCCACCGCTGCGGTCCGCGGCAGGGTGCGGGGCGGCAGACTGCGCTGGAGGGCGAGCGTGGTCCTGCGCTCGCGGGAGAACCGGCGGGCGTTGTCGACGCAGACCGCGGCCCGGGCCGTGATCTCCTCGGCGAGCAGCACGTCGTCGGCCGTGAAGGGGGCGGGACGCCGGGCCCCACCGGAAGAAGGGGGCGGGTCCGGCTGGAGGTGGCCGGTGGGGCAGAAGGAAGCTGCCGCACCCTTGACGGGCGTGTGTGCCACACCGTCAGAATCTGTTTGGTCACGATCAGTTGTGAGTACTTCTGGGGCCTGATGAGGGAGAGCCGCCCATGACGGTCACGCGTAGATCGGTCCTGATCGCCGGCACGGCAGCCCCGGCCGCCGGCGCACTCCTCGGCGCCGGGAGCGCCCCGGTGGCGGCAGCCGCCCGGGCCCCCGGGCGCCGGACGGTGGCCCTCCGTGACGGCTGGCGGTTCGCGCTGGTCAACCCGGGCGGCATCACCGACCCGACCGGCGCCTATGCCGACGCCGCATCGCCCGGGTACGACGACTCGGCCTGGCGTGAGGTCGCGGTGCCGCACGACTGGAGCATCGAACAGACCCCCACCACCGAGCACGGCACCACCAGCGGCACCGGCTTCTTCCCCGGCGGTCTCGGCTGGTACCGCATCGCCTTCACCCTGCCGCCGACGCTCGCCGGGAAGCGGACATCGGTGGAGTTCGACGGCGTCTACATGGACTCGTACGTCTACTGCAACGGCTCCGAGGTCGGCCGCCACCCCTATGGCTACACGGGTTTCGCCTTCGACCTCACCGATCTGCTGCACACCGACGGCACCACCGAGAACGTCCTCGCGGTCAAGGTCCAGAACCAGCTCCCGAGCAGCCGCTGGTACTCGGGCAGCGGCATCTACCGCGAGGCCCGGCTGGTGATCACCGAGCCGGTGCACGTGGCACGCTGGGGCACCCACGTCACCACACCGGACATCACCGATGCGCGTGCCGTCGTCCGGGCGCGCACCTCGGTGGTGAACGAGTCGGGCGCCACGGCGGAGGTGGAGATCCGCTCGGCGGTCACGGACCCCGACGGCCGGACGGTCGCCCGGACGTCCTCCACGGTCACCGTCGCCGGGGCCACGACCGAGACCCATGAACTCACCGTGCCGAGGCCCAGGTTGTGGGACTTCGCAACCCCGGACCACCGGTACACCCTGCACACCGAACTACGGGTGGGCGGCGAGACCGTCGACAGCTGCGACACCACCTTCGGCATCCGTTCCTTCCGCTTCGACCCGGACGAGGGGTTCTCCCTCAACGGCACCCACGCCAAGATCAAGGGTGTCGACCTGCACCACGACCAGGGCGCGCTCGGGGCGGCGATCAGCATCGACGCCGTACGCCGGCAAATGACGATCATGAAGTCGATGGGGGTCAACGCCTTCCGCACCTCCCACAACCCGCCCTCACCGCAGATGATCCAGGTCTGCGAGGAGCTGGGCATCGTGATGATGGTGGAGGCGTTCGACTGCTGGCACACCGGCAAGACCACGTACGACTACCACCGGTTCTTCGACGACTGGTGCGAGAAGGACGCCACCGAGATGGTGCTCGCGGCCCGCAACTCCCCGGCCGTGGTCCTGTGGTCCATCGGCAACGAGATCCCCGACTCCACGTCCACCGTCGGGCTCGCCATGGCGGACCGGATCATAGGCGCGATCAAGGCCGTCGACGACACCCGCCCGCTCGTCATCGGCTCGGACAAATACCGCGGCGTCCCGAAGAAGGGATCGGCGGCCGACCTCATGCTCGCCAAGCTCGACGGCCTCGGACTGAACTACAACACCGCCAAGTCTGTGGACGCCCTGCACGCCGCCTACCCGCACCTGTTCCTCTTCGAGTCCGAGTCGTCGTCCGAGACCTCGACGCGCGGCACCTACCAGGAGCCCGAGCACCTCAACACCGGCGAGAACCACACTCCCGGCCGACGTGCCACCTCCTCGTACGACAACAACCTCGCCTCCTGGACCATGAGCGGCGAGTACGGGCACAAGAAGGACCGCGACCGGAAGTGGTTCGCCGGGCAGTTCCTGTGGTCGGGCATCGACTACATCGGGGAGCCCACGCCGTACGACGTCTTCCCGGTGAAGGCGTCCTTCTTCGGCGCCGTCGACACGGCCGGCTTCCCCAAGGACATGTACCACCTGTTCAGGAGCCAGTGGACCAACGAGCCCATGGTCCATCTGGTGCCCATGACCTGGAACCACGAGAAGGGGGACACGGTCGAGGTCTGGGCGTACGCCAACGTCGACACCGTCGAGCTGTTCCTGAACGGGAAGTCCCTCGGGACAAGGAAGTTCGACACCAAGAAGACGACGGACGGGCGTACCTATCTGGAGACCACCGAGGCGACCGGCGACGACAAGACGTTCACCTCGGGCCCCTACCCCGGCAGCTACACGAGCCCGAACGGCAGCGCGGGCAAGCTGCACCTCACCTGGAAGGTGCCCTTCGAACCGGGCGAGTTGAAGGCGGTCGCGCGACGGGACGGCAAGGTGGTCGCGACCGACGTCCTGCGCACCACGGGGCCGGCGCACGCCCTGCGCCTGACTCCGGACCGCACGTCCCTGGCGGCCGACGGCCGCTCCCTCCTCTTCGTGACCGCCGAAGTCGTCGACGCCCACGGCGTGGTGGTGCCCGACGCCGGGGATCTGATCACCTTCGACGTGAAGGGCGGTTCCCTCGCCGGGCTGGACAACGGCCGGGAGGAGAGCGCCGAGCGCTACCAGGCCACCACCCGGACCGCCTTCCACGGGAAGGCGCTCGCCATCGTGCGCTCGGGCGCCAGGGCTGGTGCCCTGAAGGTGACGGCCCGGGCGGACGGGCTGCGCACCGCGACCGCGACCGTCCGCACCACTGCAGCGCCGTCCACCGCGCTCACACCGGCGCCGGTGTTCAAGCCCGACCTCCCGGCAGCCCCCACCTACCCCCAGGCCGACGCCGGTTACTCCGGCCGCCCCGACACCCTTCCCGCAGCCATGCTCGACGGTGATCCGGCCACCGGGTGGTCCAACGCCTTCTACAAGTCGGCCACCGCCCTGCTGCCCGCCTTCAACGGTGCCCGGCCGAAGGACTGGGTGTCGGTCGACTTCGGGCGCCGACGGACCATGGACCGCGTCGAGGTCTCCTTCACCGTCGACGCGACCCACGCGCAGCCCGCCTCGGTCGAGGTCTCCGTCTGGGACGGCGAGCGGTACGTGCCCGTGACCGGCGCCGCCGTGGACCGGGCCACCGCCTCCGACGCCCCGACCGTGATCACCTTCGACGCGGTCCGCGGCTCCCGCCTGCGCCTGACGATGACCAGTGCCCGCCCGGGCGCCGCCGACGGCGCGGTCCGCATCAGCCGGCTGGAGGTCCCGTCCGGCTGAGCCCGGCTCTGTCGGTACCGGCGGCTGTGCCGCACTGCCGCCGGTACCGTGGGCACCCCACGCTGACCTGGGGGTATTTACGAGTAAGTACCCTCGCTGTACCGTTACGGCATGCCAGCCCTCAACGTGGAGTTCAGTGATCGGGAGCTAGAGGACCTGCGGCAGATCGCCAAGGAGCGCGGTACGTCGATGAAGGCCCTGGTGCGTGAGGCCGCCGCGGCCGACATCGCGCGGCACCGGGCCCTTCAGGAGGGCGCCGAGGCCTTCCGCCGGTTCTTCGCCACGCACGCCGACGAGTTCGCGGCGGCCTTCCCCGACGACGAGCCACCCGTGAGGGGCGAGGGGCAGGACGCCTGACCGATGACCTCCGTCATCCATATCGACGTGCCCTGGCTGCTCCAGCGCCACGAAGAGGTCCTGCCGGACCAGCCCGTCATCAACGACTTCTCCGCGCTGGTCGCCGCGGTCGCCCGGCACCGCGTGGACCCGCCCCGCCTCGGTGTGGACTCCGACCCGGCCTGGCGCGCCGCCGCCCTGCTGCACACCCTCGCGCTGCTCAAGCCGCTGCCGTCGGCGAACGCCCGTTTCGCCTGCGCCACCGCGGTCGCGTACATGTTCGTCAGCGGCGTCGGCATCGACCCGCCCTACGGCGCCCTCGTCGACCTCACCCGTGACCTGATCTCCGGCAAGGCCGACGTCTACGGTGCAGCGGACCGACTGCGGTCCTGGCAGATCTGAGGTCGCTCACATCCCCTGTCCCGCCCGCCTTCTGGGCCGCCGACCGAGGGCGGGAGATCAGGGTCGGCGGCCCGTTGCGCGCGGCAGTGCCGCCGTGCCGCGCGGGGCCGAAGAGAGGCCGGCTCCAGTGGACTACGGAGCCCCGCCGCGGCGGGAGCGTGCGAGCGGCGCCGGCGTGGGCGCGCGGTTCACACGGGGCGCGTGGGACAGCGAAAGCGGTTACGCAATGAGGGAGTTGGCGCCAAGAGCTCCCCTGTTCCTTTTCCTGGTGCCGATGTTGTTCAAGTGCCTTGTTGGCCATGAGTGACCTGTGCAAAGGTGACCTGTCTGCGCAGGGGCAATGGCCGGGGCGGCATCGCTGCTCGCTATTCCGGGCCGTTGGCGAGCTCAAAAGGCTCATCAGCCGATGACCGCCGTGCAGCCGTCACCCGTGGCCCTTTTCCCGGCGCGGCGCCGAAAAGGCCCAGCAGTCGGGTTCTTTCGGCGTACAGAACTCCGTGTGCGACCTTGTGCCTTGGAAGGAACCCGCTCAGTGCACACCCCCCACCCCCCGCGTCCGCCCTATCCGCCCCGTCCCGGCGCGGCACCGGGAGAATCCGACGAGAACCTGGCCGCCCGGCTCAGGGGCCGGCCCGTGGGCGAGACCACCCTGCCCGTCGCGTTGCTGATGGCCAGACACTGGCAGGCGGCGTACGACTACGCGGTCATCTGCCTCGCCTCCTCACGCAACGTCGCCGCGATGGCCACCGCCGCCGCCTTCCACCGGGTCCTCGGCGACCTCACCCGCTCCCGTTCCGTGGTGGCGCTGCGTCCGGGCCTTCTCGTCGCGGTCCGGGACACGGTCGCGGAATGGGCGGCGGAGGACCGGATATCCGGTGTTCTGCCGGAGCTGAGGAAACCCGCGGGGGGTCGCGGTATGCGCGCCGCGAAGTTCCTGACACCCGAAAACAGCGCCCTCGCCGAACACGCTTTCCGTGCTCTGTCCCCATTCGCCCAGTCCCTGCTGTGGCACACCGAGGTCGAAGCCGAACACATATCCGTCCCTGCCGTTCTGCTCGGCATGGACTCCGAGACCGCGGCGGCCGCACTGGAACAGGCACGCGAAGAATTCCGGACCGGCTGTGTACGCGCCCACCGGGAACTCGCGCCGAGCGCCGAATGCCGCTTCCACAACCGGCTCCTCGACATCCCCCTGCGCCGCGGCGGTGACCTGCTGCCCGAGGTGTACCAGCACGTCCTCCAGTGCCGCCACTGCCGTTGCGCCGCCGAACAACTGCGCCGGTGCGAGGACGGCCTCGGCGCACTGCTGGCCGAGGCGGTCCTCGGCTGGGGCGCCCGGCGCTACCTCGACTCCCGGCACGGCCGCACCCCACACCCCGCGCGCACCGGCTCCCGCGGACGGCGCCCGGGCGGGGGCGGACGCCACCGGCTGCTCACCCGGATCCCCGCGGCGGGCCGCAGGATCACCGCGGGGGAGCGGAAGTCGAGGAACCTGCTGACCGGCGTCGGCTTCGCCACCGTAGCCGTCCTGCTGACCCTGCTGGTCACCGGAGTCTGGACCGACGACGGAAGCGGCGCCGACCCGGTCGCCTCCACGAGCGCGACCGGCGGCCCGAACTCCCCCTCGCCCCGCTCCGGCCCCCAAGCGCCGTCCGACACGGCCGGACTGCCCACGGCCCCGCAGGAGACCCGGCTGCGCGCCGCCGCCGGTCTCTGCCTCGACATCCGCGGCACGGTCAGGGCCGGTGCGGGCACCCGGCTCGCGACCTGCTCGTCGGCGTGGACCCAGAAGTGGTCGTACGAGAGCGACGGCCTGCTGCGCAGTGTCGCCGACCCGGGCCTGTGCCTCGACTCCCACGCCACCGACGGAGCTGTCACGCTCGCCCCGTGCGTCGAGGCGGGCCAGACGCACGCCGACGACGTCCGCTACGACCTCACCGTAGGGGGCGAGTTGCTCCCGCGGTGGGGCGCGGGCCTCGCCGTCACGCCCGCGAGCCCCGACCCGGACGCCGACATCGTCGTCAAGGACCGGGACGGTTCCGACGCCCAGCGGTGGGCGACCGACCCCCGCTCGTACGGGCAGCAGGCGGCCGCAGACGGACCCACCCTCGATCCTGTCTGAGCCACCGCTCCGCTCCGGGAGACACACCGGCGAGCCGAGGGCCGCGCCCTCATGCCGACTACCGTCCGTCCGGGAGGGTAGTCGGGGTGGGCGGATGACTCCGTGATCACCAGTGGTCGCGGCAGACGGACAGAGAGGCGGCATGACGTGCGGACCGTCGGTGTGGAAGAGGAACTCCTCCTGGTCGACCCGGAGACCGGTGAGCCGAAGGCGTTGTCGGCCGCGGTGCTCGCCCGCGCCGCGCAGGACGAGGCGGACGAGGGCCTGTTCGAGAAGGAGCTCTACGGTCAGATGCTGGAGTTCGCCACGCATCCGCAGACGGACATGGCGGAACTCGGCGCCGAGATCGTCCGCTGCCGCCGGGAGGCGGCCGAACACGCCGGGGGGATCGGCTGCGCCGTGGCCGCGCTGGCCACCTCACCGCTGCCGGTGAGCCCGTCCCTCAGCATGAACCGCCGCTACCGGTGGATGGCCGAGCAGTACGGCCTCGCCACGCGGGAACAGCTGGTCTGCGGCTGTCACGTGCACGTCTCGGTCGAGTCGGACGAGGAGGCCGTCGCGGTGGTCGACCGCGTACGGCCCTGGCTCCCCGTACTGGTCGCCCTGAGCGCCAACTCCCCCTTTTGGCAGGGCAGGGACTCCGGCTACGACAGCTACCGCAGCCGGGTGTGGGGGCGCTGGCCCTCCGCGGGGCCGACCGAGCTGTTCGGTTCTCCCGAGCGGTACCACCGGCGGGTGGCCGACATGGTCGCCACCGGAGTCATCCTCGACGAGGCGATGGTCTACTTCGACGCGCGTCTGTCCGAGCGGTACCCGACGGTGGAGATCCGGGTCCCCGATGTCTGCCTGCACGCGGATACCGCGCAGTTGATCGCCACCCTCGCCCGCGGGCTGGTGGAGACCGCGGCGCGCGAGTGGCGGGCGGGCCGGGAGCCGGTGGACCACAGCGTGAGTCTGCTGCGGCTGGCCGCCTGGCAGGCGGCCCGGGCCGGCCTGGCGCGTGAGTTGCTGCACCCGAGGACGATGCGCCGCATGCCGGCGGAGTCGGTGGTGCGGGACCTGCTCGACCACGTCGGTGACGCGCTGGCCGGCACCGATGACGTGGACCGAGCGGATCAGGCCGTGACCGGGCTGCTGGAGCGGGGAAACGGCGCCCGGGTGCAGCGGGAACTCATGGAGCGGACCGGGAGCCTGCGCGACGTCGTCCTGGAGTGCGTACGCCACACCCAGGGCGAGCCGCAGTCCTGACATTGCGTCAGGACACGACGTCGTGAACTTCCCCGCTCGTCAGGAAGTCCGCCGCGTTGCGGACCGCCGCCAGCGCGATCCGTACCAGCGTCTCCCGGGTGACACCGGCGACATGCGGCGACAGCACCACGTTCGGCGCCTTCAGCAACCTCAGGGCCGCGGTGGGCGGTTCGGGGTCGAAGACGTCGATCCCCGCCCCGGCCAGCGTGCCGGTCTCCAGCGCGTCCGCCAGCGCGTCCTGGTCGATCAGGGCGCCCCGCGCCGTGTTGATCACGAACGCGGTGGGCTTCAGCAGCGCCAGGCGCTCGGCGTTCAGCAGATGCCGGGTCGCGTCGGTGAGGGGCGCGTGCAGCGTCACGTAGTCGGAGGTGCGCAGCAGTTCGTCGAGGCCCATGTACCGGGCCCCGAGCCGGGCCTCCGTCTCCGCGTCCAACGGCTCCGGGCCCGCGTACACGATCGACATGTCGAAGGCGGCCGCCCGACGTGCCACCTCCTGGCCGATGTGGCCGAGCCCGACGATGCCGAGGGTCTTGCCGGACAGCTCGGTGATCGACTGCTGCAGCCGGGGCAGCGCCCAGTCGGCGTCGACGAGCGCGGTGTGCGCCGGGACCAGCTGCTTGGCCAGGGCGAGCATGAGCGCGAAGGTCTGCTCGGCCACGTTCTGCTTCTCGGCGCCGCTCGAGCCGATGTTGCAGACCGGGATGTTCCGGCCGCGAGCCGCGTCCAGGTCGACGTAGTCGAAGCCGTGACTCGCGCACTGGATCAGTCTCAACTCCAGTGCCGCGGCGATGTGTTCCGCGGTGACCGGGCCGAGCCCCGTGACGATGACGTGGGCCTCGCGCAGCGCCACCGGATCCTCGTCGGTCCTCTCCACCACGGTCACCCGCGCCTCGCCGGGGAAGAAGGTGGCGAGCGCGGAACCCGCCTGCCGCCCGCCGACGTGCGGCGAGACGACGGCCAGGACGTTGTTGGCGTCGGAGGCGTCGGAGGCGTCGGAGGCGTCGGTGGCGTTGTCGGCGCCGGTGGTGCCGGTCGTGTGGGTCATCGGGTTTCCTCGAGCAGGTCGGCGGGGCCGAGCGTGGCGGGGCGGGCGTGCCCGGACAGGGCGAGGGTGAGGTCGAACTCGGCGAGCAGACAGCGGATCACGTGCTCGACGCCCGCCTGGCCGTCGAGCCCGAGACCGTAGGCGTACGGCCGTCCCACGAGCACCGCCCGCGCCCCCAGCGCGAGCGCCTTGACCACGTCGTCGCCGGTGCGGATCCCGCTGTCGAACAGCACGGTCAGCCGGTCCCCGGCCGCCTCCACCACCCGTGGCAGCGCCTCCGCGGCGGCCACCGAACCGGCCACCTGCCGGCCGCCGTGGTTGGAGACCACCACCCCGTCCATCCCGGCGTCGGCGGCCGCGCGGGCGTCGTCGGGATGCAGGATGCCCTTCAGGACGATCGGACCGTCCCAGTGCTCCCGCAGGAACGCCAGGTCCGGCCAGGTCTTCCCGGGGTCCGCGAACATGTTCACGAAGTGCAGCACGGCCGCGTCGGGGTCCTCGTGCACCGGCTTGGCCAGACCCGCCTGGAACGCCGGGTCGGAGAAGTAGTTGGCGGTGCCCACCCCGTGCAGGAACGGCAGATACGCCTGGTCCAGGTCGCGGGGCCGCCAGGCCAGCAGCGGGGTGTCCAGCGTCACGAACAGCGCCGTGAAACCGGCCGCCCTCGCCCGGGCGAGGAAACTGCGGGTGACCTCGCGGTCCTTGGCCCAGTAGAGCTGGAACCACCGCTCACCGTCACCCGACGCCTCCGCGACCTGCTCCATCGGCGTGCTGGACGCCGAGGACAGGACGAACGGCACGCCCTGCGCCGCCGCGGCCCGCGCCGCCGCCGATTCGGCGTCCGGATGCATGATCGACAGCACGCCGATCGGAGCCAGGGCCAGCGGTGCGGGCAGCCGCCGCCCCAGCACCTCCACGGACAGGTCGCGCTCGTGCACGTCCCGCAGCATGCGCGGCACGATCCGGTGCCGCTCGAGCGCGGCCCGGTTCGCCCGGGCGGTGCTGCCGGTGCCCGCGCTGCCCGCCACATAGCCGACCGGGCCGGGACCGAGCCGCTGCTCGGTCAGCGCCTCCAGCCGGGTCAGATCGGTGGGCAGCCGCGGTACCGCGCCCGTCATGCCGTTGAGATAGATCTCGTACTGGAAGTCCGCCCAGTGCTTCGCCATCCCGTACGTCCCGCCTCTCGTCCCTGAGACCGCGTAGTACGACCACGCTGTACGCCGATGATCCTGGCGAACGTGACAAGGTCCGTCCACCGTGGTGCGCACATCGCACGGCTGGAATCATCACCCTGTGACAAGTGAGCCGCTCAAGACCCGCAGCGCCGTCCGGGCGGAGACCGTCGCCGACCCGCGGGTCGTGGAGGCGGTCGTCGCCGCCGTCCACGCGACGGTGCCGGTGTACGCCTCGCTCGACGACAGCCGGCTGCCGGAGGTCCGGGCCATCGCGGCCTGGGGCGTGGACCGGCTGCTGGACCTGTGGGCAACCGACGGCACCCTGGGACCGGCCGATCTGCGCCGCTTCCGCGGGATCGCGGCGGCCCGCGCCGCCGACGGCCGCCCCGTGCAGGCCGTGCTGCGCGCCTACCGGGTGGCCGCCGCAGTCCTCACCGACGAGGTCGCCGCGCGTGGGCGCGCGCTCACGGCGGCGGACGGCCTCGCCCTGGCCCGGGTCCTGCTGACGGCTCTGGACACCCTGTCGGAGGAGATGGCCACGGCGTACGCGGCGACCACCGAGGACCTGGCCGGGGACCGGGACCGCGCGCTGCGACTGCTGCTCGACGACCTGATCGCCGGCCGGCACGCCTCGGTGGGCGCGCTGACGGACCGCTCGGCCCGGCTGGGCGTCCAACTCCCCGACCCGTACTGCCTGCTGGTGGCCGAGCCCGCGACGGGTGGCGGCCCCGACATGTCGTACGAGGCCGCCGCCGGACTCCTCGGTGCGCTCGGCGGCGCCGGGGCGCTGTCGACGGTGCGCGGCTCCCGCGCGGTCCTGCTGCTGCCCGCCACGGCCGTCGGCCGGGCACCGGCCCTCCTGGACGCCCGGGTGTGGCGTGGCTGCGCGATCACGGGCGAGGGCCTGGACCGGGTCGCCGTCGCCCACCGACTGGCCGCCGACGCCCTCGACACGGCCCCCGCCCACGCCCACCGGCCCGGCCGCGTCCTCGACGACGCCGACGCACACGTGCTGGCCCTGCTCGCCGGGCACCCGGCGGCCACCCCGGACCACATCGCCCGTCTCGTCCTAGGCCCCCTCACCGACCCGGAACAACGCCACCTGCTCAAGGCCCTGACGGCGTACATCGACGCGGGCTCGGCCACCGCCGCCGCCCGCGCCCTCCACCTCCACCCCCAGTCCCTGCGCTACCGCCTGCGCCGCGTGCACACCCTGACGTCCCGCGACCCACGCGACCCCTGGCAGCGCCTGACCCTGGACATCGCCCGCACACTCAGGGCCTGACGGGCCTCACGCCCTGGCTCCGGTACCCACACGGGCCACCGCCCGGACCGGTGCGCCGTCCGCGCCCGGCAGGTGCAGCGGGAACAGAAACACGTCGACCGGGCGGCCCGCCGCCTGCGCGGCGACGACCTGGTCCAGGCCCCGCAGGTTCTCGGCGATCACCCCGCCCACCCCGCACAGCACCCGGTGCGCGGGCAGGTCCGGGTCGCCGGTCGCGTCCACGCTCAGCGCGTCCACGCCGACCGTGCGGACGCTCGCGCCCACCACCGCCTCCATCGCCTCCGGCGTCAGCCAGGGATGGGCCGGATAGGCGTCCGTGCCCCAGTACGCCGACCAGCCCGTGGCCACCAGCAGGATCGCGCCCGGCCGCAGTCGCAGCAGGCTCAGCGCGGGCGCGAGCAGTTCGCGTGTGATCGGCGTCCGGGCCGGCAGGCCCCTTACGTCCGCCACCACCGCCGGGCCCGCGAACCGCTCCAGCGGCAGCGCGTCCAGCGCGGGCCACGCCGAGTCCACGTGGTACGGCGCGTCGACATGCGTGCCGGACTGCGAACCCAGGTGCAACGCCAGCACGTTGACCCCGTCCGTGGCCACCCGAAGTGCCCGCTCCACCTCGACCTGCGGGTCACCGGGATACACGGGCATCCCGGTGACCACGGGCACCGACAGGTCGAGCCAGGACTCCATCAGCCGCCCTCGACCGCGAGTGCCGGAGCGCAGTCGCCCTGCGGCGCGCCCGGACCGGTGATCGGCGGCACAGGCGCCTCGGCGGTACGGGCCAGTCGCGCGCCCTCGGGCCCGTACGCCGCCCGCGGCTCGGGGAAGAGCCGCAGCAGCGCCAGGTACAGGACCGCGGCGACGGCCAGTGACAGCGGCAGGCTGATGTCGACGCCGTTCGCCAGGTCTCCGAGCGGGCCGACGAACTGGCCCGGGATGTTCGTGAACAGCACGCCGATCACCGCCGCCACCCACCAGGCGGTCATGCCCCGCCAGTTCCAGCCGTGCGCGAACCAGTAACGGCCGCCGCGCTGACGGCGGTTGAAGACCTGGAGCGCGTCCGGGTCGTACCAGCCGCGCCGGGTGTAGAAGCCCAGCATCATCACGACCATCCAGGGAGTGGTGCAGGTGATGATCATCGTGGCGAACGTGGAGATCGACTGCACCAGGTTCAGCCCGAAACGGCCGATGAAGATGAACGCGATCGACAGCACGCCCACCACCAGCGTCGCCTGCACTCGGGTGAGCCGTGGGAAGACGGACGAGAAGTCCAGGCCCGTCCCGTACAGCGACGTCGTGCCCGTCGACATGCCCCCGATCAGCGCGAGCAGGCACACCGGCAGGAAGAACCAGGTCGGTGAGATCGCGAGCAGTCCGCCCACGAAGTCCGGGGCCGAAGGGTCGACGTACTTCGGCGCCTGCTTGGCGATGATGCTCGCGGTGGCGAGCCCGAACACGAACGGCAGCAGCGTCGCGATCTGCGACAGGAACGCGGCGCCGACCACCTTGCGGCGCGGCGTGTCCGCGGGGATGTAGCGCGACCAGTCACCGAGGAACGCGCCGAACGACACCGGGTTCGACAGCACGATCAGCGCGGCGCCGATGAAGGACGGCCAGAACAGCGCCTTGGTCGCCGGATCGGCCGAGGCGGTGAAGACACCCGCGTACGACGGGTCGAAGTCCCCGGCGAACGCGACCGCGCCGAGCAGGAACAGTACCGTCGCCGACGTCACCGCGATCTTGTTGACGAACAGCATGAACCGGAAGCCGTACACGCACACCGCGAGCACCAGACCGGCGAACAGCGCGTAGGCGACGACGTACGACGGTGTGTTGCGCTCGAGCCCGAACAGCCGGTGCGCGCCGCCGACCAGGGCGTCGCCGGAGCTCCACACCGAGATCGAGAAGAACGCGATGGCCGTGAGCAGGGACAGGAAAGATCCGACCACGCGGCCGTGCACCCCGAGGTGCGCGGACGAGGAGACCGCGTTGTTCGTGCCGTTGACCGGGCCGAACACCGCCATGGGGCACAGGATCAGCGCACCGGCGACCACGCCGAGGACCGTCGCCGCGAGTCCTTGTCGGAAGGAGAGGCCGAACAGGATCGGGAAGGCGCCGAGGACACAGGTCGAGAAGGTGTTCGCGCCGCCGAAGGCGACCCGGAACAGGTCGAGCGGAGTCGCGGTGCGGTCGGCGTCCGGGATGCGCTCCACGCCGTACGCCTCGACCTCGGTGAGGGAGGGCGGCGCGGCGGCGGAGGGGGTGGAATTCTCGGGCAACGGGGCTCCAGCGGGGGGAGGGACGGTGGAGCGCGTTCGTGGCGCTGCGGGGCCGGACGGCTCCGGACCACCGCAGGGGTGTGCGGTGCGCGAGGAAGCCGTCCCACGGGGATTCGCCGACGTTAAAACCGCGGACGTGGCCGGCACCAGAGGATTCTTCATCCAGTTCGGGAGCGCTCGGTGGATGGTTCATCCACCACGGACCCTGGACGGGCCATGCGACCCGATGATGCGACCCGATGGCCTTCCACCCTGTTCTGGGGCAGACAGGAAATCTGTAATCTGAGGTGGAGGTCTGGTCCCTCGGACCGAGGAGTCGGGATGGCCCTCTCCATCGACGATGCCGATGCCGCGCTGTACACGATCGGCCAGGTCGCCGAGATGCTGGGCGTCCAGCCCGCCTTCCTGCGGCGGCTGGACGCCCACGGCATCGTGGTCCCGGCCCGCTCCACGGGCGGCCAGCGCCGCTATTCCCGGCGGGAGATCGACCGGGTGGCCGAGGTGATGGACCTGGTCGCGGAAGGGGTCACCCTCGCCGGGGTGCGGCGCGTGCTGACACTGCGCGAGCGGGTGGGGATCCTGGAGGAGGACC
Source organism: Streptomyces sp. NPDC107546 (assembly GCF_055639175.1). Lineage (NCBI taxonomy): Bacteria > Bacillati > Actinomycetota > Actinomycetes > Kitasatosporales > Streptomycetaceae > Streptomyces > Streptomyces sp. NPDC107546. The sequence continues at coordinate 81,719 of NZ_JBVKBA010000020.1, forward strand.
TGGCCGCCGCGCGCGCCGCGGCCGCGCCGCCCGGGGAACGGAGCCGGGCGGACGGTCACCCGGACGAGCGGCCGGGAGCCGCTTCCGGCTGAGGGTGGGCGTCGGCCGGCAGCAGCGGCGCGTCGTGCCGCTCCGGGCGGTGGCTGCCGTCTCCCGGCACCGGGCTGCGCGGGGCGTCGGAGCCGCCGGGTAGCGGCACGGGACGGCGCGCCACCAGACGGCCGACCCAGCGGCGGCCGCAGTGCACGCACGGCGGCGCACCCTGCAGTGTGTACGGGGAGGGTACGGGGGTGTTGTCCCGATAGAAGTACTCCCACTCGTCCCCGTGGCCGTCCGTGGACCGCTGGACGTCGTAGTCGAGGCTCCAGCGGTGCCAGCACGAGCCACAGGTGAACTCGACACGCTCGACGGCCAGTTCGGTGATCACACACACCACCTCCGATCGGTCGGCCGGGATCGGACGGGCGATGACGACGGTGCCCGCCTGCGCACCGCGATTGCGCGGTCGCCCGCCGCACCCGGTTTCGGTCACCTGGCGATCACCCTGACGTCGGTGGCGGGACAATCGGTGCCCACGGTCAGGATCGCGCTCCACGTTCACGTCGGCGGACTCCGGATCGACGCCCGGCGGATCGAGGCGGACGATGAAAGAGCCCCCGCTCCGGTGGGCGTTCACCGGTGCCTACGGGCACCCATATACCTCGCCGGGCCCTGCTTGACAAGAGGCGACTCAAGTTTTATCCAGACTAGTGAGGAAGTCAGGTGCGAACCCGCAGCCCGGAGGGGCACCCGCCGGGCCGCTCGCAGTGGGCGAGGAGGTGGGACGGTGGACACGCGGAGGGCCGCCGGCGCCGCGCCGGACCCCTACGACGTCCTCGGGGTGGATCCCTCGGCCTCGCCCGACCGGATCACCTCGGCGTACCGGCGCCTGGTACGCCGACTGCACCCCGACACCCGGTCGGACGAGGTGACCGAGGAGGCGCTCGCGCGGGTGCTCGGCGCCTACGAGACGCTCCGTGACCCCGCCGCACGCGCGGCCCTGGACCGCCGGCGACGCGCTGCGCCCGCTGCCGTCCCCGCGCCGGTGCGTGGTGTTGCGGCCGTCGTGACGACTGCCACGGGGCGGATCCCGGTACGGGCGCCCCTCCTGCGCGCGGGCCCGGTCCGGGTGGAACGGACCCTCTGACCCGCTGGAGGAAGACGGACGACGAGGAGGGAAGCCCCATGGCACGTCCGGTCGGTATCGACCTCGGCACCACGAACTCGGTGGTCGCGGTCCTGGAGGGCGGCGAGCCCACCGTCATCACCAACACCGAGGGCGCCCGGACCACGCCGTCGGTCGTGGCCTTCGCCAAGAACGGCGAGGTGCTGGTCGGCGAGGTGGCCAAGCGGCAGGCGGTGACCAACGTCGAGCGCACCGCGCGCTCCGTCAAACGCCACATGGACGACCAGAGCTGGCGCTTCCCGGAGAGCGGCACCATCGACGGCAAGCAGTACCGGGCCCAGGAGATCTCCGCGCGCGTGCTGCAGAAGCTGAAACGGGACGCGGAGGCCTACCTCGGTGAGGACGTCACCGACGCCGTGATCACCGTGCCCGCGTACTTCGACGACACCCAGCGGCAGGCCACCAAGGAGGCCGGGGAGATCGCGGGGATGAACGTCCTGCGGATCATCAACGAGCCGACGGCGGCCGCGCTGGCCTACGGACTCGACAAGGAGAACGACCAGACCGTCCTCGTCTTCGACCTCGGCGGCGGCACCTTCGACGTGTCCCTGCTGGAGATGGGCGAGGGCGTCATCGAGGTCAAGGCCACCAACGGCGACACACGCCTGGGCGGTGACGACTGGGACCAGCGGATCGTCGACCACCTGGTCAAGCAGTTCAAGAACGCGTACGGCGTCGACCTGTCCAAGGACAAGATGGCGGTGCAACGGCTGCGCGAGGCCGCCGAGAAGGCCAAGATCGAGCTGTCGAGTTCCTCCGAGACCACGATCAACCTGCCCTACATCACGGCCTCCTCGGAGGGCCCGCTGCACCTGGACGAGAAGCTGACACGCGCCCAGGTCCAGCAGTTGACCGCCGATCTGCTGGAGCGCTGCAAGGGGCCGTTCCACCAGGCGATCAAGGACGCCGGGATCAAGGTGTCCGACATCGACCACGTGATCCTCGTGGGCGGTTCCACCCGGATGCCCGCGGTGACCGACCTGGTGCGGGAGCTGACCGGCAAGGAGCCGCACAAGGGTGTCAACCCGGACGAGGTCGTGGCCGTGGGCGCGTCGCTGCAGGCGGGTGTGCTCAAGGGTGAGGTCAAGGACGTTCTGTTGCTGGACGTCACGCCGCTGTCGCTGGGTATCGAGACCAAGGGCGGCATCATGACCAAGCTGATCGAGCGCAACACCACGATCCCGACCAAGCGCTCGGAGATCTTCACGACGGCGGAGGACAACCAGCCGTCGGTGCAGATCCAGGTCTACCAGGGCGAGCGCGAGATCGCGGCGTACAACAAGAAGCTCGGCATGTTCGAGCTGACCGGTCTGCCGCCGGCCCCGCGCGGAGTGCCGCAGATCGAGGTCTCCTTCGACATCGACGCCAACGGCATCATGCACGTCACGGCGAAGGACCTCGGCACCGGCAAGGAGCAGAAGATGACCGTCACGGGCGGCTCCGCCCTGCCGAAGGACGACATCGACCGCATGGTCCGCGAGGCCGAGCAGCACGCCGAGGAGGACCGCAAGCGGCGCGAGGCCGCCGAGACCCGCAACCAGGGCGAGCAACTCGTCTACCAGACGGAGCGGCTCATCGCCGACAACGCGGACCGGATACCCGCCGACGCCAGGAGCGAGACGGAAAGTGCCGTCGCCGAACTGAAGGAGCAGCTCAAGGGCGACAACACCGCGGCGATCCGGCAGGCCATCGACAAGGCCGCCGCCGCGGCCCAGAAGATCGGCAGCGCCATGTACGACAAGGCGCGCGCCGAGGGCGGCACGACATCGGAGCAGGGTGCCGCGGCGGGCGGCGGTGCCAAGGCCGAAGAGGAGGTCGTGGACGCCGAGATCGTGGACGACGACGACACGTCACGGGCGGGCTGACCATGGACCGGAGCCGGCCGCGGAGCACGGAGCTGCGGCGTCTGCTCGACGAGCGCACCGCCGACCTGCAGCGGGTGAAGGCCGAGTACGACAACTACCGCAAGCAGGTGCGGCGCGACCGCATGGCGGTGCGCGAGATCGCCGTCGAGAACGTCCTGCGCGCACTGCTGCCCGTGCTGGACGCCGTCGAGGCCGCCCGCAGACAGGAGGCGATGACGCCGGGTCTCAGAGCCGTCGCGGAGGTCCTCGGGACCCAGCTGGGTTCGGTGGGCCTGCAGACGTTCGGGGAGGAGGGTGAGCCCTTCGACCCCGAGTGGCACGAGGCGGTCACGCATGTGGTCGTCCCGGACGCCGACCGCCTGATGTGCACGGAGATCCTGACGCCCGGCTACCGGGTCGGCGACCGCCTGCTGCGTCCGGCCCGCGTGACCGTCGCGGGACCGCCGCCGTCCGGCGCGACCCGGGTCGACGAGGGGAGCGCCGTGGAGCGGGCCGGCGGCGAACGGGGCGGTCCCGCCGCCGGGTGACGCAGAAGTTCCGTGGAGGAGGGGGCCGGACCCCGCGGGTTCGGCCCCCTTTCCGGGCCGACGGTTCGCCCGGACAGGAGAGAGCGCTTGCTCAAGCCGATAAGCGGAATGTTTCAGGCCGATTGCCGAGGCGGGGGAATCCGGCCATTCGACCGATTCCAGCGACCCTCACCCGCTCAGTTTCAGGCCCTGAGCGTTCGATTTCTGTGACATCACGCCACTGATTCAATACTCAAAGTTACTGAAATGTGAGGGGTCGATGTGAGTTTCGTGTCAGGAGTCGGCAGACTCGCGCTCGCCGAACCGGCACCCGACCGGACGGCTCCGGCACAGGCTCCGTCGGGGCCGTGCCGGCGACCCGACCCGAGCGGAAGGATGCACACAATGCCGAACACCGCGCGCTGGGCAGCGACCCTCACCCTGACGGCCACCGCCGTCTGCGGCCCCCTCACGGGGTCCGCGCTCGCCGCCCCGACCGCCGCCCCCGCGACCCTCTACGCCCCGTCGGCGCTCGTGCTGACCATGGGCCGCGGTCAGCAGGCCGCCACCGCCACCCCTGAGCGCGCCGTCACCTTGAACTGCGCCCCGACCGCCTCCGGCAGTCATCCCGACGCCCCCGATGCCTGCGCCGAACTCCGCGCCGTCGGTGGCGACTTGGATGCCCTGTCGTACCAGGAGGGCGTCATGTGCACCAAGCTCTACAACCCGGTGGTCGTCACCGTGCAGGGCGTCTGGCAGGGCAAGCGCGTCGACTACCAGCGCACCTTCGCCAACGAGTGTGTGAAGAACTCCTACGGGACCGCCGTCTTCGAGTTCTGACAGACCGGGGTCGCGCGGACTGACGCGAGCAAGGATCCAAGGCTCGTGACTGGGGAGTGCGAGCCCTGTCGCGACACGCCACGCGATCCCCCGCCGGGGGCCGGCCGGACAGAGTGGGGCTGCCGGCCGGCCCCCGGAATCACTCGGCCTCGACGGCCCAGCGCCCACGATGTGGTCCTGCGGTCATCGTTCCGACCAGGTGGCCGGGACGTCTCGGCTATTTCACGCTCACCTCGCACCCGAACCGGCGGTCGTGCCCGACCACCCGCTTCTCGCCCGTCAGCGTCAGCTCGACCGTATGGCGGGTGTCCGTGCTGGAGGTGGCCAGATCGACGAACAGGGGCCCCGGCTCGAGGATTCGTGAGCCGTCGGGGCCCGTGTACGCCGCCGCGTCGGCCGGGACCGTGACGTGGACCACCGCGGACTCCTGCGGCCGCAGCGGCACCCGCGCGTAACCGATCAGACGCGTCACCGGACGCGCCACCCGGGCCACGGGGGTGCGCAGATAGATCTGCACGACCTCCGTGCCGGCCCGGTCCCCCGCGTTGCGGACCGTGAGCCGCAGCGACGTCTCGCCGTCCGTGGCCGGAGCCGGGTCGTCGACCTGCGGCGCCTCCCAGTCGAACCGCGTGTACGACAGCCCGTGCCCGAACGGGAACAGCGGCGTCGGGTCGATGGAACTGGCACCACTCACCTGCCCCAGCGGCGGGGTCAGGTACGTCCACGGCTGCCCGCCGGGGTCCCGCGGCACGCTCACCGGCAGCCGCCCGGACGGGTTGACCCGGCCGGACAGCACCCCCGCGACGGCCCGGCCGCCCTCCTGACCGGGGAAGAACGCCTGCACCACGGCGGTCAGCCGGTCTGCCCAGCGGCCCAGTGCGTAGGGCCGCCCCGTCAGCAGGACCAGGACCACCGGAGTCCCGGTCTCCAGCAGGGCGTCGAGCAACTCGCCCTGGCCGTCCGGAAGGTGCAGGTCGGGTGCGTCACAGCCCTCGCCCGAGGTGCCGCGCCCGAACAGCCCGGAGCGGTCACCCAGCACCGCGACGCACAGATCCGCCGCGGCGGGGTCGTCGACGAGCCGGGCGCCCGGGAACTCGGCCGCCAGCGCCTCCCGCACGGTCGGCACCCTCACCCCCATCGGCACGTCCGGGTGTTCCACGCCGACGTGGCGCGGGAAGGCGTAGCAGCCCATCATCCCGGCCGGATCGTCGGCGAGCGGGCCCACGACGGCGATCCGCCCCCCGTCGCCGAGCGGCAGCACACCGCCCGCGTTCGCCAGCAGCACCACCGACTCCTCGGCGACCCGTGCCGCCAACTCGCGCAGCCGCGGCGGGTCCAGGTCGAGGACCGGCGGCGGCTGCGGCTCCCAGTCTGGGTCCAGCAGCCCGAGTTCGCACTTCTGGGTCAGCACGCGCAGCACGGCCCGGTCGACCGCCGGCTCCGGCGCCTGTCCGGAGCGGACCGCCTCGAGCAGCGGGGTGCCGAAGCAGCGTACGGTGGGCAGTTCCACGTCGACGCCCGCGGTCAGGGCCAGCGCGGCCGCCCCGCCCGGCGAGTCCGCCACGCGATGGGCGGACTCGAGGAAGGACACGCCGAAGTAGTCGGAGACGACCGTGCCCTCGAACCCCCACGCCTCCCGCAGCAGTTCGGTCAGCAGGGGGGCGTGGGCGTGGGCGGGCAGCCCGTCCAGGTCGTTGTAGGCGGGCATCACCGACCGTGCCCCGCCGTCGCGCACCGCCATCTCGAACGGCGGAAGGATCACGTCCGCGAGCTCCCGCGGACCGATCGACACGGGCGCGTGGTTACGGGCGCCGCGTGAGGCGGAGTAGGCCGCGAAGTGCTTCAGCGTGGCGATGACCCCGGCCGACTGCAGGCCGCGTACGTAGGCCGTGCCGATGGTCCCGACCAGGTACGGGTCCTCGCCGATCGACTCCTCGGTGCGGCCCCAGCGGGGATCGCGCACCACGTCGAGCACGGGCGCGAGCCCCTGGTGGATGCCGGCCTCGCGCATGCCGTCGCCGATGCCTGCCGCCATCTCCGCGATGAGCGCCGGATCGAAGCACGCGCCCCACGCGAGCGGCGTCGGGAAGACCGTGGCGCGCCAGGCGGTGAAGCCGGTCAGGCACTCCTCGTGGGCCAGCGCGGGGATGCCGAAGCGGTTGGCCGCCGCGACCCTGCGCTGGAGGTTCGCCAGACGCACGGCACCCTTCTCCGGCTCCACCGGGGCGGTGCCGAACGGGCGGGTCAGCTGGCCGAGTCCATGGGGGAGCAGGGCATCCAGGTCGACGTCCTCGGCCACCTCGTGCTGCAGCGGCGCCACATCCTCGCCGTCGGCGGAGGTGCCGAGCCAGACGCTGTACAGCTGGGCCAGTCTCTCCTCCAGGGTCATCCGGGCCAGCAGATCGGCCGCGCGTACAGGAGCGGGCAGCGTCGTGTCCTGCCAGGGCTGGACCATGGAACTCCTTGATCCCAGGGGGGTTTCCGGAATCCGTCAGAAATTCTCGGACTGATGTGCTCGGAAGTTACGGGGCGACCTGGGGGCTGTCAACGCCCCGGCGACCGTTCTCGGTTGGGCGGGAATTCGCGGCGTACAGGGGGTTGCCACGTTTCGTGGGCTGTCTCTAGGGTGCGGCAGCAGTCCCGTTTCCGGAGCGTTTCGGAAACTTTTCAGTCCTGACTGTTGTGATCACCTCATCGGACGGATGTGGACGTTCCGTCCCGTACCCCAAGGAGCTCATGATGGGCGACCCGGCTCTGTCCCGCCGCGGCTTCCTGGCCGCCTCCGCCGCCGGTCTCGGAATGACGGCACTGAGCGCCTGCGGAGGCGGCGGCTCGGACGGAGGGTCGTCGGGGACGACCACGATCGAGTGGTGGAACATCACCACCACAGACCCCGCGAAGGGCGTCTGGGCCTCCCTCGCCCGGCAGTTCGAGGCGCAGAACCCCAAGGTGAAAATCAAGATCGTCGCGCTGGAGAACGAGGCGTACAAGTCGAAGATGACCGCGCTGACCGCTTCCGGAAAGCTGCCGGACATCTTCCACACCTGGGGCGGCGGTGTCCTCAAGCAGCAGGTCGACGCCGGGCTGGTCGAGGACCTCACCGACGGCACCAAGGCGTGGAGCGGCTCGCTGTTGCAGGTCGCGCGGCAGCCGTACCTGCTGGACGACAAGGTCTACGGCATCCCGTTCGACATGGGCATGGTCGGCTTCTGGTACAACAAGGCGCTCTTCGAGCGGGCGGGCGTCAGCGCGCCGCCGACCACGTGGAGCGCCTTCCTCGACGCCGTGCGCAAGCTGAAGTCCGCCGGCATCACCCCCATCGCCCTGGCGGGCAAGGAGAAGTGGCCCGGCATGTACTACTGGGCCTACCTGGCCATGCGCACCGCCGGCATCGACGCACTCCGGAAGGCCAGTGACAGCAAGGACTTCACCGGAGCCGGGTTCGTCGAGGCCGGGCAGCACCTGAAGGACCTCGTCCAACTCCAGCCGTTCCAGACGGGGTTTTTGGGCGCCGCCTACTCCACCCCCACCGGCCAGGCCGCGGCCGTCGGCAACGGCAAAGCGGCCATGGAGCTGATGGGCCAGTGGGCACCCCAGACGGAGAAGAGCGAAGGCAAGGGCATCGGCAAGGATCTCGGCTTCTTCCCCTTCCCCACGGTCGAGGGCGGCAAGGGCTCCCTCACCGAGGTCTTCGGCGGAGGCGGCGGCCACGCCGTGCGCAAGGGCGCCCCACAGGCCGCGATCGACTTCCTGAAGTTCTTCGCCTCCGCCGCCACCGACCGCACCCTGGTCGCCAGGACCGGGGTCATACCGGTGGTCACCGCGGCCGAGGACGCCCTGGCCGATCCCAACCTCAAGGCGGTGAACCAGCAGTTGAAGAACGCGACCGGCTTCCAGCTCTACCTCGACCAGGCCTACGCGCCCGCCGTCGGCCAGGAGGTCAACGACAGCGTCGCCGCCCTCATCGCCGGCTCCAAGTCACCCGAGCAGGTCGCGCAGTCGATCACCAAGGTCGCGAAGGAAGAGCAGTAGCCGGCGATGACCTCCACCTATCTCCCGGACAAGCAATCCGGCCCCGGTGTCGTCGTTCCGCCCCCGGCCGCCGCCGCGGCCCGCGGGCGGGCTCGGCGGCGCGCGCTGCACTGGCTCACCGCGGTCTCCTTCCAACTGCCGGCCCTGGTGCTGTTCGGTGTCCTGGTCCTGCTGCCCCTGCTGTTCGCCGTGTACGCCGCGTTCTTCCGCTGGGGCGGCTTCGGCATGCCCTCGGACTACGTCGGCGTCGACAACTTCACCCGGCTCTTCCAGGACCCGGTGTTCCTCGGCGACCTGTGGCGCTGCCTGATGCTGGTGGTCCTGTCGCTCGCGCTGCAGCTGCCGTTCGCGCTCGCCATGGCCGTCCTGCTCAACCAGCGGCTGCGCGGCCGGGCCGTCTACCGGATGCTGTTCTTCGCCCCCTACGTGTTGTCCGAGGCCATCACCGGCGTGCTGTTCAGCATGCTCTTCGCCCCGGACGACGGCCTCGCCGACCACCTGCTGAGCGACATCGGCCTCGGCAGCCTCGGCGGGAAGTGGTTCTCCGACCCCTCCACCGTCATGGCGACCCTGTTTCTCGTCATGATGTGGAAGTACTTCGGCTTCCACATGATGCTCTACCTGGCCGGACTGCAGGGCATCCCGGCCGAGTTGACCGAGGCGGCGCTCATCGACGGCGCGGGGCCCTGGCAGCGGTTCCGCAGTGTCACCCTGCCACTGCTGGCCCCCACACTGCGCATCAGCGCGTTCTTGTCGGTCATCGGCTCGATCCAGCTCTTCGACCTGGTGTGGGTGGTCACCACGGGCGGCCCCGACCACCACTCGGAGACGATGGCCGTGACCATGTTCCAGTACGGCTTCAAGCGCTACCAGGTCGGCTACGCCAGCGCGATCAGCGTGGTCATGTTCGGCATCAGCCTCGTCTTCGCCCTCGCCTACCAGCGGTTCGTCCTCCGCCGCGACCTGGAAGGAGCCACCACCACGATGCGAGGAGACGGCGCATGACGCTGACCAAGGCCGGTTCCACCACCCGGCCACCGCGCAAGGGCGCCACCCGGGCGCGCACCCTGCCGGTGCACGCCGTACTCGTCGTCGTCGGCGCGGTGATGGCCGTGCCCGTGTTGTACGCCCTGCTGTCCGGCTTCAAGTCCACCGACCAGCTCTCCCGCAACCCGATCGGGCTGCCCGACCCTTGGGTGACGTCCAACTACACGGGCATCCTCGGCTCCGGCTCGTTCTGGCGGATGGTCGGCAGCAGCACGTTCATCGCGGTGGCGACGACCGTCCTCGTCGTCGCGGTGTCCGCGCTCGCCGCGTTCTCCTTCGCCCGGTTCGCCTTCCGCGGTCGCGAGGTGCTGTTCACGCTGTTCACGGTGGGGCTGATGTTCCCCTTCGCGGTGGCGGTGCTGCCCCTGTTCCTGCTGCTGCGCTCGATGGACCTGCTGGACAACCCGCTGGGCGTGATCCTCCCGCAGGCGGCCTTCGGACTGCCGATGACGATCGTCATCCTGCGCGGCTTCTTCCGGGAGATCCCCGGCGAACTGGAGGAGGCGGCCACCCTCGACGGCTGCGGCCCGTTCGGCTTCTTCTGGCGGGTGCTGCTGCCGATGGCGCGACCCGCGCTCGGCACCGTCTCCGTCCTCGCCGTGGTCGGCAGCTGGAACAACTTCCTGCTGCCGCTGCTCGTCTTCAACGAGCCGAAATGGTGGACCATCCCGGTCGGCGTCCAGCAGTTCCAGGGCCAGTACGCCTCGGACACCGCCCGCGTCTTCGCGTACCTCGTCCTGGCCATGGTCCCCGCCCTCGCCTTCTACGCGGTCGCCGAACGCCAGCTCGTCGGCGGCCTCACCACGGGCGCCACCAAGGGATGACGCACCCGTCCCGCCAACGTACGGCTCAAGCACACACCTGACTGTGAGGAGTCGCACCATGCGCACCAGCACCCCGTCCCGCACCCGGCTCAGACTGGCCGGCTCCCTCGCCGCGCTCCTCGTGGGCGTCGGCCTCGCCACCGGCCCGGCGGCCCAGGCGAAGGAGAAGCCGCCGACCCTGGCCGAACTCGCTCAGCGGCACGGCCGCTACTTCGGCAGCGCGACGGACAACCCCGAACTGACCGACGGCGCCTACACCGCGCTCCTCGGCAGCGAGTTCGACATGATCACCCCCGGCAACGGCATGAAGTGGTACGCCACCGAGCCCGAGCAGGGCGTCTTCGACTGGGCCAAGGGCGACGAGATCGTGAACCTCGCCCGGAAGAACCACCAGCGTGTCCGCGCCCACACCCTGGTCTGGCACAGCCAGTTGCCGAACTGGCTCACCTCGCGCGACTGGACGCCCGGCGAACTGCGCGCCGTGCTGAAGAAGCACATCACCACCGAGGTACGGCACTACCGCGGCAAGGTCTACTCCTGGGACGTCGTCAACGAGGCGTTCAACGAGGACGGCACCTACCGCGAGACCATCTGGTACAAGACGCTCGGCCCAGGCTACATCGCCGATGCGCTGCGCTGGGCCCACCAGGCCGACCCGCACGCCAAGCTGTACCTCAACGACTACAACATCGAGGCCACCGGCCCTAAGAGCGACGCCTACCACCGACTCGCCCAGGACCTCAAGGCGCAGGGCGTCCCGCTCGACGGCATCGGCTTCCAGGCCCATCTAGCCCTGCAGTACGGCTATCCGTCCACGCTGGAGGACAACCTGCGTCGCTTCTCGCGGCTCGGTCTCGACACCGCGCTCACCGAGGTCGACGTCCGTATGCAACTGCCCGCCACCGACGAGAAGCTGGCCGAGCAGGCGACCTGGTACCGCGATCTGACCAAGGCGTGCCTCGCGGTGCGGCGCTGCGTGGGCGTCACGGTGTGGGACTACACCGACAAGTACTCGTGGATCCCGGCGGTCTTCCCCGGCGAGGGCGCCGCCCTGCCGTGGGACGACCAACTGCGGCCCAAACCGGCGTACTTCGCGCTCCGAGAGGCGCTGGGAGGGAAGTAACGGCGTACCGCGTCGTGGCCCGGCGGTGTCCGCACCGCCGGGCCACACGTGTCAGCCCACCTTCCGCGGCGGCGCCGTGCTGGCCCGCACCACCAGCTCCGTGCCCAGCTCCACGCGCGGCGAGTCCGGCTGCTCGTCACGGGCCAGCCGCAGCACCGTACGCACGGCCAACTTGCCCATCTCGGCCAGCGGCTGGCGCACGGTGGTCAGCGGCGGAGCCGACCAGCGGACTTCCGGAAGGTCGTCGAAACCCACCACGCTCATGTCCTCCGGCACCCGCAGCCCGCGCCGCCGCAGCGCCTCGATCACGCCCAGCGCCATCTGGTCGCTCGCCGCGAAGATCGCGGTCGGCGACTCGGGCAGGTCAAGAAGGGCGTTGCAGCCGGTGAACCCGGACTCGTGGTAGAAGTCGCCGGGCACGATGAGGGACTCGTCCACGGCGATCCCGGCGCCCTCCAGCGCCGCGCGGTAGCCGTCCAGCCGGGCCCGCGAGCACAGCAGCCGGGGCGGGCCCGCGACCAGTCCGATGCGGCGGTGCCCGAGGCTCAGCAGATGCTCGGTGGCCGCCATGCCGCCCGACCAGTTGGCCGCGCCGATGGTGGGCGCGTCCAGGGCGGGGGAGCCGGCCGGGTCGACGACCACGATCGGCACGCCCAGGATGCGCAGCTCCTCGTGCAGGACCGGCTCGAGCACCGAGGTGACGAGGATGACCCCGTCGGAGGCCCGCGCCCGCAGGTTCTGCATCCACTCCCGGGCGTCGCCGGAGCGCCCGTGGATCGCCGACACCACCGTGCCCACCCCGGCGGCGTGGGCCACCTCCTCGACCCCCCGGATGATCTCCACGGCCCAGGGGCTGTCGAGGTCGTTGAAGACCAGGTCGAGCAGGGCGGCGCGGGTGCCGGCCGCCGATGCGCGCTTGCGGTAGCCGTGCCGGCGCAGCAGGTCCTCGACCCGGGCACGGGTCCCCGGGGCCACGTCGGAGCGGCCGTTGACGACACGGGACACGGTGGGCACCGAGACCCCCGCCTGCCGGGCGATCTCCGTGATCGTGACCTTGCCGCGCTCCTCGTGTGCCTCCTCCGCGTCGGCCTCGTGCGCTGCCACTTGCCCCACCTCCGTTGCTCCGGGACGCACTCTCGAAACTTTGCAGAAGTCTTCCGGAAAAACGGCGGTCGTGTGAAGCCGTGTGAGAGGGACGTCCTGCGCGCCCGAGCCTAGTCCTGGCCCGTTCGGTATCCCGGCCGAGGTCGCGTCGGGCTGCCGGTCCCCAGGAGCACCCTCGATCACCTCGAAGAAGAGCGCCGACTATCATCGGGTGCCTGACGAGGCAACGGCGCCGAGGACAGCAGACCCCCGGCCGAGCCCCCCTCCCTCGGCCTCACACAGAAAGCAGGACATGTCCGCCACGCCCGCTTGCCTCCTCACCGCCCCCGAGCTGCCGAGCGACCCCGTCGACATCCGGCTCGTCGTGACCGACATGGACGGCACGCTCCTCGACGGCAGCGGACGCATCCCCGACGGGCTGTGGCCCCTCCTCGCCGAGCTGCGGCGTCGCGGCGTGCTGTTCAGCCCCGCCAGCGGCCGCCAGTACGCCACGCTCGCCCGTCAGTTCGCCGACGCCGACGACGGCATGGTGTTCGTCGCCGAGAACGGCACGTATGTCGTCCGTGACGGCGTGGAGCTCAGCTCCGACCCCCTCGACCCCGCGGTGGCCGCCCGCGTCGTCGGGACCACACGGCGGCTCGCGGCCGACGGCGTGGATGTCGGAGCGGTCCTGTGCGGGAAGAACTCCGCCTACGTCGAGCGCACGGACGACGCCTTCATGGCCGAGGCGAGCAGGTACTACGCCCTGCTGAAGCCCGTCGACGACCTCACCACCGTGGAGGACGAGTTCCTCAAGGTGGCCCTCTTCGACTTCGGCTCCGTCGAGCGCACCACCGCCCCCGCCCTGGAGCCGATCACGGCCACCCACCAGGTCGTCGTCTCGGGCGAGCACTGGGTCGACATCATGAACCGCACCGCCAACAAGGGCGCCGCCCTGCGCAGGCTCCAGCGCGCCCTCGGCATCACACCCGCGCAGACGCTGGCGTTCGGCGACTACCTCAACGACCTGGAGATGCTCGACGCCGCGGAGTGGTCCTTCGCCATGACCAACGCGCACCCGGACGTGGTCCGCCGCGCCCGCCACCTCGCGCCCCCCAACACCGAGAACGGCGTTCTGCGCACCATCACCCGCCTGATGCACCTGCCCACCGGCTGACACTCAGAGGTCGTTCACCAGCACGGCCGCCCCGTCGAAGCGCCCGGCCTTCAGGTCGCCGAGCGCCCGCCGCGCCTCGGACAGCGGGTACGGGTGCGTGGTCGCCCGTACCCCGTACCTGGCGGCGAGGTCCAGGAACTCCCGGCCGTTCTTGCGTGTGTTCGAGGTGACACTGCGCAACTCCTTCTCGTAGAACAGCTCGCTCTCGTACCGCAGGGCCGGGACGTCGCTCAGATGGATGCCCGCGATCGCCAGCACCCCGCCCCGGTCCAGCGCCCGCAGCGCCACCGGGACGAGATCACCGGCCGGCGCGAACAGGATCGCCCCGTCCAACGGCTCCGGCGGCGCGTCGTAGGCACCGCCCGCCGACGCACACCCGAGCTCGAGCGCCAGCCTCCGCGAGGCCTCGTCCCGGGTCAGCACATGCACCGTGGCCCCCTGCGCCAGCGCCACCTGCGCACACAGGTGCGCGCTGCCGCCGAACCCGTACAGCCCGAGGCGCCCGCCCGACGGCAGGGACGTCCGCAGCAGCGCCCTGTAGCCGATGATGCCCGCGCACAGCAGCGGCGCCGAGGCCACGTCGTCCACCTCCTGCGGCAGCCGGTAGGCGAAGGCGGCCGGCACGGTGGTGTACTCCGCGTAGCCGCCGTCGGCGTCCCAGCCGGTGTATTCGGAGGCCGGGCAGAGGTTCTCGGCGCCGCGCACGCAGTACCGGCACGTGCCGTCCGTGCGGCGCAGCCACGCCACGCCCACCCGGTCGCCGCTCGCCCACCCGCTCACGCCCCCGCCGATCCCGGTGACCACGCCGACCACCTCGTGCCCGGGCGTCACCCGCGGCCGCCGCACCGGCAGGTCACCCTCGGCCACGTGCAGATCCGTACGGCACACACCGCACGCCCGCACGTGCACCAGCAGCTCACCGGAGCCCGGCACCGGGACCGGCCGCTCCACGCAAGCGAGCGGCTCCCGCTGGACGGGCCCCGGCCGGTCCACCACCCATGCGCGCATCACGTGCCCCGTCCCGTCCACGACTGCCTCCTTCCAGTGTCGCCATGCCGACGCTCCGGCGCGCGGCACGGCCTCCGTGCTCGGGGCGGCCCGAGCGTTGCAGCATCGGTCTGTGCCTTGCGGACAGCGCGGGTGCCCGGCCGTGCCCGGCCCGGGGCCCGGGCGGCGGCCGGGGCGTGGCATGATCAGGGGCATGCCTGAACGTGTTGTGGCCGCCTGCGACGGGGCTTCGAAGGGAAACCCGGGACCCGCCGGATGGGCCTGGGTCGTCGCCGACCTCGACGAGATCCCGAGCCGCTGGGAGGCCGGCCCGCTGGGCACCGCGACCAACAACGTCGCCGAACTCACCGCGCTGGAACGGCTGTTGAGCGCGGTGGACCCGGGCATCGCGCTGGAGATCCGCATGGACTCCCAGTACGCGATGAAGGCCGTCACCACCTGGCTGCCCGGCTGGAAGCGCAAGGGCTGGAAGACCGCCGCCGGCAAGCCCGTCGCCAACCAGGCACTGGTCGTCCGCATCGACGAGCTGCTCGCGGGCCGCGAGGTGGAGTTCCGCTACGTACCCGCCCACCAGGTCGGCGGCGACCGCCTCAACGACTTCGCGGACCGCGCCGCCAGCCAGGCGGCCACCGTGCAGAAGCCGGCGGGCAGCGCCTACGGCTCCCCGGAGCCGCCGCCGTCGCCCGAGCCGGCCGCCGCCGCCCCCGCCCGCCGTGGCGCGCCCGCGCGGAAGCGGACCACCACGCGCACGATCAAGGCGAAATTCCCGGGCCGCTGCGTCTGCGGCCGCCCGTACGCGGCGGGCGAGCCCATCGCCAAGAACGCCCAGGGCTGGGGTCACCCGGACTGCCGTACGGCCGACGACACCTGAGACGAGTTTCCGTGGTTCCCGGGCGCCCTCGCGCACTGAGCGGTACGTTCCTGAGCCATGAACGGGAACAGCCGTCTGCCGGATGAGCTGCGGGAGCTGATCGAGTCCGGCCCCATGGCGCATCTGAGCACCATCAACCCGGACGGGAGCCCTCAGGTGACCGTCATCTGGATCGGACTGGACGGCGACGACGTCGTCAGCGGCCATATGGCGCGGCAGGTGAAGCTGCGCAACATCGAGCGGGACCCGCGGGTCGTGCTGTCCTTCGACGCCCCGCGCGTGCCCGGGGTCTTCCTGAACCAGTACGCCGTACTGCGGGCGCGGGCCGCGGTGGAGTCGAGCGACGGCGCCTGGGACCTGCTCAACCGCCTCGCCAAGGTCTACATGGCCCCGGACGCCGAGTTCCCGGCACCCAGGGGACCCGGGTTCATCGTGCGCTACACGATCGAGCGCGTCGGCGGCGTCGGGCCCTGGGCGTCGTCCTCGCACTGAGAGGGCCGGGAATCCCTGTCACAACCCCGCGAGCCGGCTGTCCGCTGCCGAGGCCCCCGGCCGTCGGTCGGCGGCGAATGTCCGGGCCGGGCCGTCAGTCGGTGTCGAACGTGTAGTACGCCCTGTGGTCCAGCAGATCGGCCGGGCGCACGTCGTTCCACGGCCTCATCGGCTCCTCCAGGTCGACGACGTCCGGTGTGCCGCCCGTGGGAAGGTAGCCGGAGCCGGGGTGGCGGCGCTGCCACTGGGCCCACAGCTTGTCGACGTAGGCATGGTGCAACCAGAAGACCGGGTCGTTGGGGGAGACCCCGGTGGCCATCTGACCGCCCACCCACACATGGACGCGGTTGTGCAGGTTGACGCCCCGCCATCCTTCGAGATGGTTGCGGAAGCCGTCCGACGCGCTGTTCCAGGGCGCCGTGTCGTACGTGGACATCGCGAGCACGGAGTCGACCTCGGCCCGGGTCGGCAGGTCGCGTCCGCCACCGCCGAGCGAGCGCCGCAGATATGTGCGACCGTCCACGCGCACCGTGATCGTCCAGTTGCCGGTGGACGCGGCGAACGGCCCGTCCATCACCCGTCCGTCCAGGGGGCGCCCCGTGCCGCCGAGGAAGTCCGGTGCCCACAGCGAGGCGCGCGGCGAGCGGTCGGCGGTCCAGTCCCAGTACGGCAGGGCGACGGAGGAGTCGACGGACTGGAGCGCCCGCTCGAACTCGATCAGGAATCTGCGGTGCCAGGGCAGGAAGGACGGCGAGCGGTGCCCCGTCCGGGCCCCTGTGTCGGTGTCGCCCATGATGAAGGCGTTGTGGGTGGTGACGAAGGCGTCGTAGCGGCCGCTGCGCTTGAGTTCCACGAGCGCGGCGACCAGCCGCCGCTTCTCGTCGGCCGTGAGCGTCGCCTGGTTCTTGCGTACGGTCATGTGCGGGAGGCTCCGAAAGATATTGGGTGCGGGCGATCAGGTGAGGGGGACCAGCGGGGCGCCCCGCAGTTCGACCACGGCCGCGCGCGCGGCGGCACGCGGGCTCGGCACCGGGTCGTAGTGGCTGACCACGCTGATCCAGCTGCCGTCCGCGTTGCGCATCACGTGCAGCTCGACCCCGTCGATGAACACGCCGTATCCCGCACCGTGGTGGTGGCCGCCGACCAGCGGGCGACCCTGTATCCGGCGGCCCAGACAGACTTCGTCGAAGGCTTCCGGCGCGCCGTGGCCGTGGCTGTGTCCAGGGCTGTCGTCGTGGCTGTCGTCGTGGCTGTGGCCCGGGGCCGCGGCCGACGGGGTGGACAGGCCGGCGGTGGCGGCGACGGCGGCCCCTGCCGCGAGGGCGCGGCGGCGGGTGAGTCGGGGCATACGAATCCTCCGGGACGAAGGGGGTTGATGTGATGTGTCCTGCCTATCCGCCGACCGGTGAGCCCTGGAAATCGAGCGATGGTGGTTGGCTACGATCAGGACAATTGCCGCCTTGCCCTACAAAGTTGAACCAAGATGATCTTGCTGTCGCGGCTGATCGGGGGGCGTTGGAACAGGAAATTCCGCTTTCTCCAGGGGGTTTGGAAGTGGATCTTTCTCTCCTGACGGCCGTCTCGTGGCCCGGCTCACGCCTCATATGTGGCGCGAACCGCCTTCGTCGGCAGGGCTGTTGGGGGATCGGGCGACGTCACCAGCGTCAAAACCTTGGTGATTCCCTGGGTGAATCCTTGGGTGAATGGCCATTCACCCGCTATGGTGAATCGCCATTCACCGGGATTCCCCCTGTCGATCCACTGGAGTGCGCATGGCCCCCATAGCCGCCGGACCGGCCGGGCGGCCGGAAGCGCGCGACCGGCCGGCGGTTCCCGCGCTGGCCTTCGGCGGCATCCTCATGGCCGTCATGCAGACGGTCGTCGTCCCCCTGCTGCCCGACCTGCCCCGGCTCACCGGCGCCTCCGCGGGCGCCGTCTCCTGGATGGTCACCGCCACCCTGGTGTCCGGAGCAGTGCTCACCCCGGTGCTCGGGCGCGCCGGGGACATGTACGGCAAGCGACGGGTGCTGCTGACCGCACTGGCCCTGATGACGCTGGGCTCGGTGCTCTGCGCGCTCTCGTCCGACATCGGCGTGCTCATCACGGCGCGGGCGCTCCAGGGCGCGGCCGCCGCGGTCGTCCCGCTGTCGATCAGCATCCTGCGCGACGAGCTGCCGCCCGAGCGCACCGGATCCGCGGTCGCCCTCATGAGTTCCACCGTCGGCATCGGCGCGGCCCTCGGCCTGCCGCTGGCCGCGCTCGTCATCCAGTACGTGAACTGGCACGCCATGTTCTGGGTGACCACCGTCCTGGGCGCCGCCGGTCTCGCCCTCGCCCGGTGGGCGGTGCGCGAGTCGCCCGTCCGCGCCCCCGGACGCTTCGACGTCCTCGGCGCACTGGGCCTTGCCGCGGGGCTGGTCTGTCTGCTGCTGGCCGTGTCGCAGGGCGGCCATTGGGGATGGGGGAGCGCGCGGATCCTCGGCCTGTTCGCGGGCAGCGTGCTGGTCCTGGCTCTGTGGTGCCTGCAACAGCTGCGCGCCGAACGGCCCCTCGTCGACCTGCGGTTGGCCGCCCGCCCCCGCGTCGCCCTGCCGCACCTCACCGCCCTGCTGGTCGGCTTCGGCTTCTACGCCAACTCGCTGGTGACGGCACAGCTCGTCCAGGCGCCGAAGGCCACCGGCTACGGGCTCGGCCTGTCCGTCGTGGGCGGCGGTCTGTGTCTGCTGCCCGGCGGAGTGATCATGCTGCTGTTCTCCCCGGTGTCCGCCCGCATCTCGCAGGCCCGAGGCCCCCGGACCACCCTCGCCCTCGGCGCGGCCGTGCTCACCCTCGGATACGCCGTACGCATCGCGGACAGCCGCCACTTGTGGATGATCATCGTGGGCGCGTCGGTCGTGGCCACCGGCACGACCCTCGCCTACTCGGCGCTGCCCACCCTCATCCTGCGCGCCGTGCCGGCGGGGCAGACCGCCTCCGCGAACGGCGTCAACGTGCTGATGCGCACCATCGGCCAGGCCACCTGCAGCGCCTGTGTAGCCGCCGTTCTGGTTCACCACACCGCCCTGGTGGGGGGCGCCCCCGTCCCCACGCTGCACGGCTATCTGCTGGCGTTCGCGATGGCGGGTACGGTCGCCCTCGTGGCGTGTGCCACCGCCCTCGCCATCCCGGGGGACCGCACTCCGGGCGGCACCCCCGGGCGCAGGACGCCGTCGCCCGACACGGCGCTGGAAGGAGCCTGAGCACCGTGACCACGTCACCGGCCACCGCCCCCACCCGCCGCGACGCCGAGACGACCAAGGCCGCCATCCTGCGCGCCGCCCGTCATCTGCTCGCCCGGCACGCGCACGCGGACATCACGCTCAAGGCGGTCGCCGACCGGGCCGGGGTCAGCCCGCCGCTCATCCTGAAGTACTTCGGGAACAAGGACACCCTCTTCTCCCAGGTGATGTCCTTCGAGGCGGACTCCGCCGCCCTGCTGGACGCACCGCTCGAGGACCTCGGCCGGCACATGGTCCGCCATGTGCTGCTCAGCCAGACGCGACAGGGAGCCGACCCGCTCCTGCGCATCGTCTTCGCGCCCCTGCACGGCGAGCAGGGCGACATCCTGCGCGCCAACTTCCGCACCCAGGTCAGCGACCGCCTCGCCGCGCGTCTGAGCGGTCCCGACGCGGGCCTGCGCGCCGAACTCGCGGTGAGCGCCCTGCTGGGCCTCGGCGTGATGTTCGGCATTGCGCGCGGCACCCACCTGCGCGCAGCCGACCTCGACGACATCGCCGACCGATGGGCACCGGCCGTACAGGCACAGCTGAACCCTGACCCGGGGTGAACAGGACTGTTCCTTACAGCCGAGCTGATCCTAAAGCCGGACTCCAGTGCTGTGGCCGGAAAGGTTCACCGGCTCGCGACGCCCGGCACGGCACCTCGCCGCGTTGTCGCATCGCCCGAGTACATCCGGTACGCGGGCGACGCTCCGCTTTGCGATGCACCGCACCGGACGCCGCGAGCTTTCCGGCAAACCTTTCCGGCCACAGCACTAGCCCACCCCGGCCGGCCGGAACTGGATACTGATCCTGGGTCCGGTCGCCCGGCTGCTCTTCGGGATCGAGTGCTCCCACGTCCGCTGACAGGAGCCGCCCATCACGATCAGGTCCCCGTGCCCGAGCGGGCGCCGAACGGCCTGCCCGCCGCCGCGCGGTCGCAGTGCCAGATCACGCGGCACGCCCACGGACAGGATGGCGACCATGGTGTCCTCCCGTGCGCCGCGGCCGATGCGGTCCCCGTGCCAGGCGACGCTGTCCCGGCCGTCCCGGTAGTAGCAGAGACCGGCCGTCACGAAGGGTTCGCCGAGTTCTGTCGCGTAGTGCGCGGACAGGGCGTCGCGCGCCTCCTCCAGGACGGGGTGCGGCAGCGGGTCCCCGGCGTGGTAGAAGGCCAGCAGCCGCGGCACGTCCACCGTGTGGTCGTACATGTGCCGCCGCTCCGCGCGCCAGGGCACCTCCTCGGCCAGCTGTACGAACAGCGCGTCGGCCCCGCCGAGCCAGCCCGGCAGCACATCGATCCACGCCCCGGCGCCCAGATGAGTCCGCCGCAGCCCGTCGAGCGAGCCGAGCCGGATGTCGTCGGTCTGGTCGAACAGCGAGCCCTGGAGATGCGCGGCCATACAGGCAGCGTACTGCGCGATTCGAATGTATGTTCAATCGCGTCCCGGTGATGCGTGCACTGACCAGCAGGGGCCTCGCTCCCTTCGCGGAGCGGGGCCCCTTTTCGTCAGTGCTCCTTCTGCGGAGTCAGCTCACTGGGCCGTACGACGACGTACCCCTCGCCCTCCAGCTTCAGCTGCACCGCCTCACCCGAACCGCCGCGCAGCATCGAGCCGATGGACTGCGACCGGTGCAGCGAGGTGTGCAGCCGGGCCGTCCAGCCCACCACCGCGTCGGTGTCGACGAACACCGGCAGCTCGGGCGTGACGGGTATCACCAGCGGATTGCCCTCGCAGATCAGGCCGAGTCGGCCATGCCCGGTGAACAAGCTGTTGAACAGCCCGCCGCCGGCGATCCCGGCGCCCTTCACGGTCTTGATCTCGTACGACAGGCTCGCGTCGAAGCAGAGCACGTTGCGCCCGTTGACGGTGAACTCGTCACCCGGCTCGACGTCCACGGTGAAGCAGTTCTGCGCCTCGTGCGCGAACCACGCCTCGCCCTGCCCGCGCACGGACATCAGCGGCAGTCCCTCACCGGTGACCGCCCGCTTGAGCATTCCGCCGACGCCCTGGCCCTTGCGTTCGAACCTCAGGTCCCCGCGGTAGGCAACCATCGAGCCCTGCCGCGCGAACATCTCGCCGCCGACGACGTACCGGATGGACTTGGCGTTCTGTAGGGACATGCCCGGGGCGGCGGCGGGCTGCACCATGTGGTCACTGGAAAAGAGATCACCCTTCATGCGGGCATCCTGTCCCGGACGGCTCCGCTCCGCCAAGATCACGGCTGTTCTGAAACCGCAACAACTCATGGTTCTTCATGAGTAGTTCGGTTCGGACGGGTCGCGTCCTCACCACTTCTTTACATGTCTCAGTCACCGTCGAAGCATGATCACAGCAATACGTGTACCGGCAGCCGTGCTCGCCGCCTCCCTGCTGCCGGCCGGGTGCCAGTCGGGCGGCGGGGCGGCACAGACGCGCGCGGCCATCGCCGCCGACGGGGCCAAGGGCCCGCCCGCACCCGCGTCCTCGCCCGCGGCGCCACCGGACGCGCCCGAGGAACTGCCCGGCCCCGGCACCCGGCCGCCGTACGACCACTCCCACGGCTTCACCGCCCTCGGCACCGGCTTTGAGGGCGAGTCGCTCGCCGGCGCCTTCGACTACGTGGTGGCCATCAACTACAACCGCAAGCCGGGCACGTCACCGCGTGACTGGACCCGCCCGCTCGGGGGGAGCCGGGGCGGGCATCGGCCGTGTGTGCCGGGTGCTGCGCCGCGACGACGACACCCGGTATAGATGCTCACCGCCCGCTCCACCGAGAACGACGTCCTGCTCGGCCTGGAGCTCGGCACGGACGCGGGGTTCTGGGCGACGCCACGCCGCTCGGCGCCGGCTTCTCCCGTTCGACCGGTGATCGGCGGCGAAGCGGGGAACGATGTCCCGGGAGTCTCGATGCGGGAGGACGGGAACGAATGACGGTGCTCGGTGTCGACATCGGAACGTCCAGCGGCAAAGGCGTGCTGGTCGGCGACGACGGAACGGTTCTCCGCACGGCCACGCGCCCGCACACGGTCAGCCGCCCCACCCCCGGCCACGTCGAGATGGACGCCCGGGTCTGGTGGGACGAGTTCGTATCGCTCGCGCACGAACTGCTAGCCCCCGGCACCGACGTGGACGCGGTCGGCGTCAGCGGAATGGGCCCCTGCGTCGCCCTCGCCGACGAGACGGACACCCCGCTGCACCCGGCGATCCTCTACGGCGTCGACACCCGCGCCACCGCCCAGATCGCCCGTCTCGACGCCGAGTTGGGCCGCGACGCGGTCCTGCGGCGCTGCGGATCCCTGCTGTCCACCCAGGCGGTGGGACCCAAGATCGCCTGGCTCGGGGAGCACCGCCCCGACGTCGCCGCCCGCGCCCGGCGGCTGTACATGCCCAGCTCCTACCTGGTCAACCGGCTCACCGGCCGGTACGTCCTCGACCACCACTCGGCGAGCCAGTCCGTGCCGCTGTACGACTCCACCGCCCAGGTCTGGTACCGGCCCTGGGCGCGCCGTATCGCACCGGACCTCGAGCTGCCGCCCCTGTACTGGCCCGGTGACATCGCCGGCCACGTCACCGCCGACGCGGCCGCGATCACCGGGCTCCCCGCCGGCATCCCGGTCGTCACGGGGACGATCGACGCCTGGTCGGAGGCGCTGAGCGTCGGCGCCCAGCACACCGGCGACCTGATGCTCATGTATGGCAGCACCATGTTCCTCATCAACACCGTGTCGGAGCGGCTGCTCGTGCCCGAACTGTGGAGCACCGTCGGCGCGTTGCCGGGGACGCGCAGCCTCGCGGGCGGTATGGCCACCTCGGGGGTGATCACCGACTGGCTGCGGGACCTGCTCGGCGAGGGCGATGCGGACGCGCTGCTCGCCGAGGCGGAGGCCTCCGGGGCCGGCGCCAGGGGCCTTCTGATGCTGCCCTACTTCGCGGGGGAGCGGACCCCGGTCGCCGACCCGGACGCCCGGGGAGTGATCGCCGGACTGACCGTGGAGCACACCCGCGGCGACCTCTACCGCGCCGCGCTGGAGGCCACCGCGTTCGGCGTACGGCACAACGTGGAGGCGATGCGCGCGGCCGGTGCCGACATCCGCCGGGTCGTCGCCGTCGGCGGAGGCACCCGCGGAGGCCTGTGGACCCGTATCGTCTCCGATGTCACCGGCCTCGAACAGGAGATCAGGACCGTCACGCTCGGCGCCAGCTACGGCGCCGCGTTCCTGGCGGCGAGCGCGATCGGGGAGACCGACATCGACGACTGGAACCCGGTGCGCGAGCGCGTCACCCCCGACGCCCGCCCGCGGTCCCGCTACGACGACCTCTACGACCTGTATCTGCGGCTGTACCCGGCGACCCGTGACATCGGGCATGCGCTCGCCCGTCACCAGCGCGAGACCGCGAAGGCCCCGCCGGCGTGAGGTCCGCCGCGCCGAGGCGGCACGGCGGACGCCCTTCAGAGCCGGGTCAGCCCTTGATCTCGGTCCAGGCCTGCACCCACTTCGTGTACGGCACGCACTTGACGTCCGTACGTCCGTCGAGGCACTGCTCGATGGGCGTCGTCCAGAACGCGATGTCCTTCCAGTAGCTCTCGTCGGTGGCGTGGAAGGTGTCGCAGAAGGCCGGGTCGCTGGTCTGGTCGCAGGACTTGATGTTGGCGGGCGCCTCGCCGTAGTACTCGGCGACCTCCGCGTTGACCTTCGGGGAGATGATCCAGTTCATCCATTTGTAGGCGCAGTTGGGGTGCTTCGCCTTGGACGAGAGCATCCACGTGTCGGACCACCCCGTGGCGCCCTCCTGCGGCAGTACGGCCTTCACCTCGGCGCCCTCGCTCTGGGCGAGGTTGGCGATGACCTGCCAGGTGGTGCCGATGACGGAGTCGCCGCTCTTGAAGGCGGCGATCTCCTTCAGATAGTCGCTCCAGTACTCGCCCACGTTGGCGTGCTGCCGCTTCAGCAGGTCGACGGCCGCCTCGAACTGCTTCTGGTCGAGCGCGTAGGGGTTCTCGATACCCAGTCCCGGCTGGGTGTCGTGCAGGTACAGGGCTGCGTCCGCGATGTAGATCGGGGAGTCGTACGCGGTGAGGTGACCCTTGTACTTGGCCGCGTCGTCGAAGACCGCGGACCAGGAGACGGGGGCGGGCGAGACCTCCTTGGTGTTGTACATCAGCAGGTTGGCGCCGCGGCCGTGGGGGATGCCGTACGCCGTGCCGTCGACGGAGTTCCAGTTCTGGTTCTTCAGCCCGAAGAAGACGTCCTTGTAGTTGGGCACCAGGTCCGTGTTCACCGGGGCCGCCTCTCCGGAGGCGATGAGCCTGAGGGAGGCGTCGCCCGAAGCGGAGACGGCGTCATAGGCGCCGGTCTTCATCAGTTTGACCATCTCGTCCGAGCTGGCCGCCACTTTGTTGTGAACCTGGCATCCTGTCTGCTTTTCGAAGGGAGTGACCCAGTCCGCCTTCGGGTCCGAGGATCCGTCCTCGACATAGCCCGCCCAGGAGATCAGGTTCACCTGCCCCTCCGTCCGGCCCAGTTCCGACTGTGCCTTCAGGTCCGGCGGGTTGAAGCCGGCCGAGGAGGACGCGCTCGACTCGGCGAACAGTCCGCAGGCGCTGACGAGCAGAAGGGAGCAGGCGGCGGCCGTCGTTTTGAGGGATCTGTTCAGTCGCAAGGAAGTCTCCACGGGTGTGGGGGAGTGGGGGGAATCGGGGGTGAAAATGTGACGGTGGGTGACAGTGGCTGCGCGGGCGTACAGGATGCGACGCGGATGAGCGGCATGGCGGTCGGGCCGCGCACCGTGCCCGCATGGGGGTGGCGCGATGACAGGAGCGGCTCCGGTCACCACGGGGTGCGGTGGCGAACGGGCGATGCTCCAGGCCGCGGGCGGGTTGGTGACCCTGCCCGGGGTTCGCCCGCAGGCCGGGGTGGCGCCTTCGGGCGACGGCGTGGCCAATACCTTACGGAGCGTTGCCGTCCGGTTCAACTTCTGCAGGCGGCAAAGGAGTTGACGCTGAGTCAAGATGCGTGAGGCGAACGGGGCGTATACGGTCGCGGTCATGTCCGACTCCCTGAAGCAGCCCGGCTCCTCGCCCTGCCTCGTCCCGCCCCCCGCCCCGACGGGTCCGAGCGCTGCCGCGAGTGTGGGCAGCAGCCGTACGGGCGCGGCGACCGCACTCCTCGATCCGGTCACGGACACGGGTGTCGCGGCTCGGGTGCGCGGCACCCTGGAGGCCGTCTTCGACACCGTCGCCCAGGTCCGTGCCGACACCACGGCGCTGCTGACCCGTATCGGCGCCCGGGGCCGCCGCCCGGCGACCGACGACCTCGCGGCGCTGCGCCCCGGGCTGCATCTCCACCTCGCCCGGCAGGAGCTGGTCTCCGGCGTCGGCTTCATCGCGGCACCCGGTCTGCTCACCGACGTTCCGGCCTGGCTGGAGTGGTGGCAGACCCGCGCCGACGGCTCGGTACACCCGCTGCTGCTCGATCTGGACCCGCGGCAGTCGGCGTACTCCGACTACACGCACTGGGACTGGTTCGCCCTGCCCCGTGACACCGGCTGCCGCGCGGTCGCCGGGCCCTACGTCGACTACCTCTGCTCCGACGAGTACAGCCTGACCCTGTCCGCACCGGTCCACGTCGAGGGCCGCTTCGTGGGGGTCGCCGCCGCCGACGTGTATCTGCGGCACTTCGAGGCGGCCGTGATGCCCCTGCTGCGACGACTGCCCGCACCGGCCCACCTGGTCAACGCCCGCGGCCGGGTGGCGGCTTCGGCCGACCCGGCCCACCTGGTCGGCTCGCTCACCAAGGGCCCCGACTTCGGCGCCCTCCTCGCCGACGCGCGACCGGGCCGCCACCAGGGGCTGCGCCTGGTCCCGTGCGACGACATCCCGCTCGTCCTCGTGGTGGCGGAGGGCTGACGGGGTCGCCGCCCGGCACGTCAGCCGTTGGCCAGCGCCTCCTCAGCCGCCGCCGCGACCGCTGCGGCCGCGAACGCGGGCGAGTCCAGCTCCCACTGCTGCCAGTACAACGGCGCGTCCGCCGGCCGGTCCTCGGCCAGGTGCACCAGCCGCCCCGCGCGCAGCAGCGGCCCGGCCTGCTGCACGGGCACCATGCCCCACCCCATTCCGGCCGCGACGGCGTCCACGAAACCCTCCGACGTCGGGACGAGGTGCCGCCGCCCGCGCGCACCACCGGACGGCCGCAGCTCCCGTAGGAACCGGTCCTGGAAGTCGTCGTACCGGTCGAAGGGGACGACCGGCGCCCCGCCGAGCACGTCCCGCAGCGGTACCTCGGGCCAGCCCGCCAGCCACCGCCGGACGAATCCGGGGCTCGCCATGGCCATGTACCGCATCCGCCCCAGGCTCCGCACACCGCACCCCGCGACCGGGTCCGGCGACGACGTGACCGCGGCCATCACCTGCCCCTGGCGCAGCAGGGCGGCCGTACGGGCCTCGTCCTCGCGGCGCAGTTCGAACCCGATGTCCAGTTCCTCGGCCACACGGGTGAGCGCCGGCAGGAACCGGGTCGCCAGCGAGTCCGCGTTCACCACGATCGACAGGCGCGTCGTCTCCCCGGCGCCGGTCATGCCCAGCGCGGTGCGGGCGTCCCCCTCCAGCTGGGCGAGCTGGCGTGCGAACCGCACGACGACCTCGCCGGACTCGGTGGGCCGCACCGGTTCGGTCCTGGTCGGCAATACCCGCGCGGTGCGCTGCTTCAGCGCCTTGACCCGCTGACTGACCGCCGAGGGCGTCACATGCAGGACACGGGCGGCGGCGTCGAAGGTGCCCTCGTCCACCACCGCGAGCAGCGTCCGCAGCGCGGCCGGCCACGGCGCGCGGCTCGATCGCGGCCGGCCACGGCGCGCTGCGCTGCGTTGGACCTTCGGCCTCGGCGCGGCTCTGGCCGGCCTGTGCTGGTTCGCCTCGCTCGGCTTCGGCGCCCGGCTGCTCGCCCGCTTCCTGTCCCGCCCGTCCTCCTGGCGGGTCCTGGACGGCCTGGTGGCGGCGACGATGATCACGACGGGCGGCATGCTCGTGGCCGGCGCCTGAGGCGCGGCCATTGCCCACCCGCCGACGCCGCAGGAGCGACCCGGGTGTCCGTCCGCCGGAAGGATCGGTGATAGTGAACCCGGAATTGAAACGTGTACGAGGCAAGGAAGTCCGTGGACACGAGCGAGAGCACGACCGACAACGGAGCGGCCCCGGAGGAGGGCCCGCAACCGGCACAGGCCAGGGCTCGCGGCTGGCGACGCTGGGCGATGGACACCCGCCCGCTGCGCCGCCCCGCCTACCGCCGGCTGTGGTCCTCGACGATCGTCACGGCGGTCGGCAGCCAGCTCACCGCGGTCGCCGTGCCCAAGCAGATCTACGACATCACGGGCTCGTCGGCGTGGGTGGGGTACGCGAGCCTCGCCGGCCTGCTGCCGCTCGCGCTCTTCGCGCTGTGGGGCGGCGCGATCGCCGACAGCATGGACCGCCGCAGGCTGATGCTGATCACCAACTCCGGCCTCGCCGTCACCTCCGTGCTCTTCTGGGTGCAGGCCGTCACCGGCCTGGAGTCGGTTGTCGTCCTGATGGTGCTGCTCGCCCTCCAGCAGGCCTTCTTCGGCCTCAACTCCCCGGCCCGCAACGCCTCCATCGCCCGTCTCGTCCCGGCGGACGAACTCCCCGCGGCCAACGCCCTCGGCTCCACCGTCATGCAGACCGGCCTGGTGGCCGGACCCCTCCTGGCCGGCGCCCTGATCCCCGTCATCGGCCTGTCCGAGCTGTACCTGATCGACGCCCTCGCCCTGTGCGTCACGGTGTGGGCGGTCGTCCGGCTCCCCGCCCTGCCGCCCCAGGCGGCCTCGGCGAACAGCCGGGCGGGCTGGCAGGCGATCGCCGAGGGCTTCCGCTACATCTCCCTCCACAAGGTGCTGCTGCTGTCCTTCCTCGCCGACATCATCGCCATGGTCCTCGGCATGCCACGCGCCCTGTTCCCGCAGCTCGCCGCGCAGACGTTCGCGCCCTACGGGGAAGGCCTCGCGCTCGGCCTGCTGTTCGCGGCCATCCCGATCGGAGCGGTGCTCGGCGGCCTGCTGTCCGGCACGTTCTCCCGCGCCCGCCGCCACGGCCTCATGGTGATCGCCGCGGTGATCGGCTGGGGCGCGGCCATCACCGGCCTCGGCCTGACCACGAACCTCTGGGTGGCCGTCGCGTTCCTGGCGCTCGCCGGCGTGGCCGACATGGTCTCGATGGTCTTCCGCGGCGCGATCCTGCTGTCGGCGGCCACCGACGAGATGCGCGGCCGGATGCAGGGCGTGTTCACGGTCGTCGTGGCGGGCGGACCGCGCCTCGCCGACGCCCTCCACGGCACGGCCGGCTCGGTCCTCGGCGCTCGCGCCGCCATCGCGGGCGGCGGGCTGCTGGTCATCGCGGCGACCCTGGTCCTGGCAATGGCGACGCCCGCACTGCGCACATACCGGATCTGAATCCGCAATCCGCGCCCAATACACGTCACCCGGTAATTGCACAGAGATCGATTTACGGATTGACCAGGAATTACTGCAGGCGCGCATTCCATCCGACCGGGGTATCGTCGACATATGAATACGGTGAGCTTTGCAATACAGGCTGCTGCTCGCGATGATCGTGTTGCTTCCCAGTGGACGCTCAGCGTGTTCTTCATCCTCGTGGGCGTGATCGTCGCCGGCGCGCTGATCTGGGCAGTGCGGCTCGGCATGGCCGTACGCGACCGGGAACCCGCACCGCCCCGCCCCGAGGAGCATCCACACCTGCCCGACGGCGGGCCGGTCCTGGAGGAGCGCGAGGTCCGGGAGCCAGAGGAGATGCCGCTCGCGGGACAGGAGAGCGAGCGGCTCATGCCCTACCAGCTCCACCACGCGGCGTCCAGGCGGTGCGGCGACCAGCACCGCAGGCGCTGGCTGCCGGGTTCCAGCGGAGGCTTCGGCAGCGGCGGCCCCGGTCACGTGTGAGCCGGCCGCCGGCCATCTCACCGCAGGTCCTGTCAGGGCAGGTCGGCCGCCGCGTCCTCCGGCGCCAGGTCCGGGCGCAGCCGCAGCCATGAGGGCTGTCTGAGCAGCCCCGACCGGGTGCGCGTGCTGTAGCGGACCTCGCCGACGAGTCTCGGCAGGACCCAGCGGGCCCCCGCCACCCGCGGATCCCGCTCGAACGGACATCGCGAGGTCTTCACCGCCTCCAGCAGCCGGGCGAGTTCGGCCCGCTCGCCCTCGCTCCAGCCGGTGCCCACCCGCCCCACGTAGCGCAGCCGCCCGGCCTCGGCCCGCTGCCCCACCAGCAGCGCCCCGGGCAGTCCCCGCAGCCGTCCCTGGCCGGGCAGCCAACCTCCGACGATCACATCGACGGCTCGCGCATTGCGGATCTTGATCCAGGAACGCGATCGCACCCCCGGCTCGTAGACCGAGTCGAGCCGCTTGCACACCAGCCCCTCCAGACCAGCCTCCCGGGTCGCCTCCAGCGCCCGCGCCCCGTGGCCGACGATCGCGC
The DNA here is from genome assembly GCF_055639175.1 of Streptomyces sp. NPDC107546. NCBI lineage: Bacteria > Bacillati > Actinomycetota > Actinomycetes > Kitasatosporales > Streptomycetaceae > Streptomyces > Streptomyces sp. NPDC107546. The sequence goes on from NZ_JBVKBA010000020.1 coordinate 111,548, forward strand.
CCGGCGTCGACCAGTACGCACCGGTGAGCGCCAGCCCCTCCAGCAGCTGACGCCGCCGGGCGTAGGGAAGCGCGAGAAGGCGCTCGCCGCGCAGGAACATGACGTCGAACAGCACCAGGTGCACCGGGATCTGCGCCGCGCGGCGCGCCGCCAGCGCGGGGGAGTGGGCGAGGCCCATCCGGGACTGCAACCGCTGGAAGTCACCGCGCCCCCGCTCGTCGAGCGCCACCACCTCGCCGTCCAGCACGGCGGTCGTGGCGCCCAGGACACCGCCCAGCGGCCGCAGTTCGGGGTACGCGCCGGTGATCACCTCGCCCGAGCGTGCCCGGAGCTCCAGGCTGCCGTCGCCGGGCAGATAGACCACCACCCGCTGGCCGTCCTGTTTGGTCTCGTACGCCCACTGCGTGTCCTGCCCGGCGGGCGGCAGCGTGCCGGGACAGGCGAGCATGGGGGCGATCAGCGGCAGTCTCACGGGTCAGTTGTGGACACCGCCGCACACCCCCACGCGTCCCGGTCATGCGATTTCCCCCGAACGGGGCCCCGCTGTTCGGATCGGGTCGGCTGTGAGGACCCTAGCGCTGTGGCCGGAAAGGTTCACCGGCTCGCGACGCCCGGTGCGGTGCATCGCAAGGCGGAGCGTCGCCCGCGTACCGGATGTACTCGGGCGATGCGACAACGCGGCGAGGTGCCGTGCCGGGCGTCGCGAGCTTTCCGGCAAACCTTTCCGGCCACAGCACTAGGGCCGCCGGAAGATCGTGATGGAGTGACCGACGTCGTCGATCGCCCTGCCGCCGCGGATCAGCTGCCTCAGCCGGGCATCGGCCTTGGCGATCGACGTGTCGGAGACGACGAGCAGCCCGTGCACCCGGTTCGCGGGCACCTTCAGCGGGTCGCGCCCGTGGATGCCGTACCAGGAGGGCACACCGCTGCCCTTGTAGACGAGCCAGACGCTCTTCTCGCCCGGGTACCGCTCGCGCAGCCGGTCCGCCAGCCGTCCGAGGTCCTGTCCCCAGTCGACGTTCGAGTCGTGCAGCCTGAGATACGTCTTCGCCGGTCCGCCGAACGCCTCGTTCGAGTACGGCAGGTAGTACGGGTACGTCCGCACCGAACTGACCGCCACGAATGCGGCCAGGGCCGCCGTCACCGCATACACCCACCGCCGCCGCAGCGCGAGCACACAGGCCGCCGCGACGGCCAGGAACACCGGAACGAAGATCGCGTAACGCACCCCCAGGTCGCGTGAGCCCTGCATGGCCGCGGCCAGCAGCACCCCCGGCACCAGCAGCACATACGGGACGGCCGGGCGCAGCCGGGGCACCACCGCCATGGCCACCGACCCGCCGAGCCACAGCGCGAGCATGCCGAGCGGCGTCTTCACCAGCAGCGCGGCCGGCAGGTAGTACCAGCGGTTCCCGGTGTAGAGCCGACCGAACAGATAGCCGCGCCACTGCGCGCTCTCGAACCCCAACTGGATCCGCATCCCGTCGCGGTACGGCTCCGGGAACGGCAACGCGTGGACGAACAGGGCGCCCGGACCGTGCACCGCGGGCGTGTGCGCGGGTGTCGTCCACCGCAGCCGGGGATCGACGACGAGATAGACGGCCCACACGACGGCGACGAGGACCAGTGCGACCCCGACGGCCGCCGCCCCGGCACGCGCCGCACGTCGCGGCCGCGGCACGCCGGCGCCCTGTGCCTGCCAGTACGACCACCCGGCCAGCGCCAGCAGCACCGGCACCGCGGGCAGCGTGCTCATCTTCGTGGCCACGGCCGCCCCGGTCGCCACCCCGGCGAGCGGCAGATGAGGCAGCGGCCGCTGCCGCGCCCGCCACACCATCCAGGCCGCCGTCACCACGAACCCCGCCGCGGGCACGTCCAGGGTCGCCAGGGAGCCGTTCGCGATCAGGTCGGGCGAGAACGCGTACAGGGTCAGCGCCACCAACCCGCCGACCGGCCCGGTCAGTTCGCGGGCGAAGCCGAACACCACCAGCCCGAACAGCAGCGTCACCACCAGCACCGGCAGCCGGGCCCAGACCATCACCCGCCACGGGTCGTTGCCCGACGCGTACAGCAGCCGCCGCCCCAACTCTCCCTGATCGCCCTGGAAACCCGGCTCGAGGTGCGGGTGCGCGAAGACCGTGCCGGTCGCGATGATCAGTTTGCCGAGGGGCGGGTGCTCGGGGTTGAAACGCAGACTGTGCTCCCGCACGTACACGACGGCCGTGCCGACGTACACGGGCTCGTCGATGGTCGGCGTCTGCCGCACCGCTGTGGTGGCCATGGCGAACGCCATCTGGGCCAGCAGCGCGCACACCGCGAGCACGAGCAGCGGCCGCCGGTGCCGCCGCAGCGCCGCACGGCGCCCCGGGACTCCGTCGTCCGCCTTGAAGGCGGTGCCGGCCGGTTCCGGGGGCCCGCCGCCGTCGGACGTGGCGGGCGGCTGCTGGTGAGTCATCGTCCGCGCCCCCGGGTCGTGCGTCGCGTCCGAGCCGTCCGTGCCCCTGCATGCTGCCATGACCATTGCTACGTCGGCACGGCGCGACCTTGCTCAATCGCACGCCTGTCCGTGATCGGTAGGACACGGATGCGCGTACGCCACCCGGGCCGACCGTGCGGATGACGGGGGCGGTCGGCTCCCTCGCCGTGCATGCCCGGGGCTGGAGCGGCCAGCGGCCGATGCCCTTGCAGCAATGGACTGTCATCGCCCCGGCGGCGTGTGGCGCGGTGTGTCTCCGCGTTGACCCACGTTACGGTCGGCCGAAATCCCGCCGGAGCGGTGTGGCCGGTCAGGGGCGGGCGTACTCCTTGCGGACGGCGGCGGCGAGTTGGGCGAGGGCGTCCTCGGCGCGGGTGCGGTCGGCGGCGTCGAGCACCGCCAGAGCGTCCGCCGCGGCCTCCCGGACGAGCCGGGGCACCTCGTCGAGCGCGGCCATCCGATAGGCGAGGGTGCGCCGTGCGGCCCGCTCCTCGTGGGTGACCCCGAGGGGGCCCGTACGAGGGAAGACCGCGGCCTCGTACGCGGCGACGTGCACCAGCACCCCGTGCGCGATCCCTTCCGCGTAGCCGCGCATTCCCGCGCGCCGCCGGGCCGCGGCGAAGTGCGCCAGCGCACGCCGGCGGAAGGCCAGGGCACCGAGTGCGCCCGCCGCGCCCGCCGCGCCCGCGCACCCCGCGGCCACGAGGGCGACCCGCGCGCCACCGAGGAGGGCGCCGATGAGGGCACCGCTCGCGGTGGTCAGACAGACCAGCCCGGTCACGAGCAGCAGAAGGGCGCGGGCGGGCGTGATCGGGGCCATGACGTGCAGTGTGCCAGCGGTGCGAGGGGCCGGTGCCCGGCGTGTCGTGCACGTGATGTGCGACACGTGCGCGATCGCCTTTCCCGCGGCCCTGAAGCGATTCATGCTGGGCACGGCTTGATCGGTGATCTAGCCGGGCAAATCCATCAGCCGTCCGATCTTGCTTGCATTTGACACTTTGTTGCGTACGCGGATAGGAACATGGCCGGAAGTGGAGAGGTGGACCGTGCACGAGCCCCATGTGATCGGCGACTGGCAGGAATGCGGGGACGAGCATGCCGGTCTGCGTGTCCGTGTCCACGGGCTGGAAAAGGCGGAGCCGCCGCGTGGGCGTGACGATTCCGCCGAAGGCCTCACCTATTTCCGCTTCCGGGTGACCGTGGAAAACCGGTCGGCGGAACCGGTCGGCATCCACCTGGAAGACGGTCAACTCGACGTGAGGACCGGCCCCGACGGCGAGAGCGCATTTCTCGACTGGCGCAACTCGCACTTCATCGAGGGCTTCGACCTCTATCCGCTGCGCCGTGCGACCGCCGTCCTGTACGCCGCCGCCCCGGAATCCGCTCTGAGCCTCGTGGACATCCAGGTCCAGCTGAAGGCGGACGACGAATGGACGGACCGGTATCTGTGGTCCGCCGACATGACCGTCCCGGACGGCTCGCAGGGCACGGCCACCCGCGCCGACGGCATCTCCGAGACCCTGGCCGGCCAGATCAGCACGTTCCTGCGCGAGCAGGCGGAGCGCGGCCAGCACTGAGCGGCGGAGGTTCCGGTGCCTGTGGGGCCACAGCACTAGCTTCGGACGGCGCGCGCCAGCCACGGCGTGAGCGAGGTACTCAGGATCAGCTCCTTGTACGTCTCGGCCCCGGGCAGCGGCACGATCAGCCACTGACCGGGCGGGAACAAACGCCCCGTCACATAGGCCGGACCGCCGTAGACGGACCGCAGGAACGCCGGGACCACGTCCCGGGGGAGATCCTCGAAATCAACGTCGTCGACAGTGATCTGCGCGTCGTCGTCGGGGAAGAGCCGGACTGTGACGGCCGGTGAGCCTCCCAGCTCGACGAACGCCTCGTGCGGCAGCGAACCGTCCGGATCGAGAACCGCGAACGCCCCCGCCGAGGCGCGGCGCGATGTCTGGTCCGCGCCGATGTCGTGGGTGACGGTCATCGCCAGGCCGTACTCCCGCGCGATCTCACCTATCGCCGTGACGGCCGACTCGGTGGTCGGCAGATGCGGATGCGTCATAGCCCGTCACACTATCGGGCCGTGCCGCCGTGCCACTCGGCGAAGGCGGACGGCGCTCAGGCGAGGAAGTCGAGGACCAGTCGGTCGATCTCCTGCGCATGGGCGAGAGGCAGCGTGTGATGGGTCGCTGTGGGCAGCACATGGATCCGCGCGTGCGGCGCTCGTTCCCGTACGCGCTCACCGATCGTGCGGGTGTCGTGCGCGCGGCTGCGGGCTGCCAGCACCACCAGCAGGGGCACTGCGGAGCGGCGCAGGAGTTCGGGGCCGGGCGGGCGAGGGTCGACGATCTTCGGGACGTACCCGGCCGTGCCGCGAGCGCTGACTTCCAGCCACCCCTCGTCCAACGTCGTCCCACCCGTCTCCCACTCCAGAAATCCGCGCGCCGCCCGCTCGCCGGGTTTCAGGAACAGCGGCGCGGCCCGCAACAGGTACTGCGCCCGGTATCCGCCGAAGCAGCGCGTGGGATCCAGCAGTACAGCCCCGCTCACCCGCTGCGGCGCGTGCAGGGCGTAGGTGAGGGACAGCCAGGCCCCGTAGGAGTGCCCGCAGAACGCCGCCCGCTCGACCCCCAGCTCACCCAGCACCTCGTCCAGCCATGCCATCAGATCGCCCTTGCCGCGCACCACGCGACCGTCCGCGATGCTGCGCCCGGCCTGGCCGATGGTGTCCACCGCGTGGATCCGGTACCGGGCGCTGAGCCTGTCGACATCGGCGAGCCAGACCGTCGACGTGGCGCCTCCGCCGGGCAGCAGGACCAGCGCCGGTGCGTCGTGCGGGCCACACGAGTTCACCCGCGTCGTCCCATACGTGGTCGGCACGTCGACGGACTCGACCGGCACCGGCCAGCGCCGCAGCACGGCGTCGTACGCCGCCAGAAAGCGCTCCTCGGCTTCCGAACTGCGGAAACGCGGCGCAGCGGACATGGGGCCTCCCCCGGTCGCAACGACATTCGAAACTACCTCACTGAACGATATACTCACTGACTGAGATATCTACCCACGGAAAGGCGCCACGTGGACCACCGGGACCCGCGTCTGCAACTGGTGCACCTGCTGCGCGGCATCACCGTCGAACTCGACCTGCTCGGCGCCGAGTTCGCGACGCGGAACAGCTTGCATCCGACCGATCTGCGCGCACTGATCCACCTGCTCGACTTCGACCGGACGGGGACCGACGCCACGCCCGGTCGGCTGGGTGCGCAGCTGGGGCTGAATTCCTCGGCCGTCACGGCCGTCGTCGACCGGCTGGAGCGGCGGGGCCTGGTCGACCGCGGACACGACCCGCGCGACCGGCGCCGGGTCCTCCTCACCGTCACCGGCCAGGCGACCGACCTCGGCTGGTCCTTCTTCGGTCCGCTGATCAGCCGGCTGGTCGCGATGCAAGAGGAGTTCGACGAGAAGGAACTGGACGCCGTCCGCCGCTTCCTGCAGACGGCGCAGTCCGTCCTGATGGCGGCGCGTCAGGAGAAGTGACCTAGATCTGTGGCCGGAAAGGTTCACCGGCTCGCGACGCCCGGCACCTCGCCGCGTTGTCGCATCGCCCGAGTGCATCCGGTACGCGGGCGACGCTCCGCCTTGCGATGCACCGCACCGGACGCCGCTAACTTTCCGGCAAACCTTTCCGGCCACAGCACTAGTCGCCGCGATGCCGCCAATACCACACCGCACCGGCCACCAGGGCGCACAGGAAGACCAACGGCACGACCAGACCGGGGATGCGGGCCGGGCTCATCGTTGTGCCAGGTGAACGGACGGATGGTGCGGGGGCGTTGCCATGGCTTGATCGTGCCTCTGTTTGGCGTGCGGGGCCATGGTCCGGACAGCTGGAATTGTGTACGAGCGGGTCCCCCGGGCTCACGGCGGCCCCGGGGGCGGCTCACTCGCGGTAGACGGTGAGCACGGCCCCGTTGATCTCGATGCGCTGCGGCGTGGGGCCCTCACCGCGGCGCAGCAGGGCGAGGCACTGGTCGAAGAGGGCCAGTTCCTCCTCGCTCAGCACGGCCGCCGCGAGATCGAGGAGTTCCCCGATGGCCGCGTCGGTGAGGTCGGCCGGCAGTTCGCCGGAGAGCAGGACCACGGATTCTCCCGTCGGTCCCTTGACGATGGCGGTGGTGGGGCCGCCGTGTACGAAGAGCAAGGTTCCCCCCAGAAGGACCCGGGGCGTGCGGCTCACGGGGCCCCAGGCAGGAGGAGAGACTAGCGGCGGATCATGCGCGTTCGGGCGGAAGTGACGTCTTCTGGTGCAAGTGACCGGTGGGGCGGGAGTCCGCTCGCCGTACCCCCGCTCGCGCGGTCGCGCTCAGGACGCGTCCGAGGACCGGCCGAGCAGTGACTCGACGAGGGCCGCGACATGGCGGCGGTCCTCGGCCGACAGTCGCTGCACGCTCGCGATGAGCACGTCCACCTCGGGGTCTGCGGAGGCCTCGGACGCGGGCACCGGTTCGGCGGCGGGGGCGTAGAGGTGGATGCCGCAGGCCTCGGCGGCTGCCCGGCGGATCGTGTCCAACGGCAGACCCAGACCCTGGGCCAGCCCCTCGAGGGTGGCCGGCTGCGGCATCCGGGCCATGTGATCGGTCGTGGCGAGGTGGTGCACCGTCGAGCGGGGGATGCCTCCGCGGCGGGCGACGTCGCCGTACGACCAGCGCTCACTGTCCAGCCGGTCGCGGATGATCTGCTGCAGTGCGTTGGCCACCGATGGTCACTTCCTGCTCGCCGCCGGGCGGAACTCTTCCGCGTCGGATCATTCTAGGGGCGACTTGGGTGTGTGACGGAAGGTGTTCTCCCGTACCGCTTGCGTCACACCCGCCTCGGCCCCTAGTGTCCAATCTCGTTGGACAGACCGTCCGACGGAGTTGGACGCGATCCGGGGGGACCTGACCGTGTCCGACGGCATCGCATTCCGAACCCCGAGGGGGAATCGACCATGATGGATCCGCGTGAGCTGGATGCCGAGTCCGCCGAGCTGCTGCCGGGCCGCGAGGCCCTGGGCCGGCTGAAGTTCAGCTTCGGCAAGACGGTGAACGTCACCAAGCACGTCGCCAACGTCTCCGCGCACAACGAGTCGGCCGCGCTCAACGACCACTCGTCGTGGTCGGTGGCGGACTCCGGCGCCGCCCAGTCCATCAACATCACCCAGTGATCCGGTGCCGCACGGCCCGGCGCCCCGGCACCGTGCGGCACCCGGTACCGCCGCGGCGACACCTCACCACACCTCCGCTCGCCACGGCGGTACCACCACCGGGCGGCAATACCTGACGATTTGTCACTCGCCGTCGGCCGGGCGGCGATCCGCGTCCGCCCGGCCCCACCACGCCGTACAACGAACGTCTTTGAGAGAGGACACGCCATGAGCATGAACGCTCACGAGCTGGACGCCGAGACCGCGGAGCTGCTGCCGGGCCGCGAGGCCCTGGGCCGGCTGAAGTTCAGCTTCGGCAAGACGGTGAACGTCACCAAGCACGTCGCCAACGTCTCCGCGCAGAACCAGTCGGCCGCGCTCAACGACCACTCCTCGTGGTCGGTCGCCGAGTCCCAGGCCACGCAGTCCATCACCATCCACCAGTAACCCCCGCACCACGAGGGCACGTTCAGCGGGCCGCGCCGGGGGCAGGCGCGGTCCGCACCCGGGGGGAGGAAAGGCGCACATGACGCTGCTGGGGGACAACGCCGCGGCACTGTACGACACCGGACCGGTGCCGGGCCCCGGGGGAATCCCGGTGACGTACGAGCAGGTCGCCACCGGCGACCTCCCCGTTGCCGGCCCGGACAAGCCGCTCGTACCGCGGCAGAGCGCCGGGCTCCAACTGCACGGCGAGTACCAGGGATCGGGGTTCACCGAACCCAGGTACATCGCCCGCCGGGGGGACGGGCAGGTCGTGCAGCTCACACGGCTGCTGCATCTGGTCGCGTCGTCGATCGACGGCAGCCGCGACCTCGAGACGATCGCCCACCGGGTCAGCGCCCGGTTCGGACGCGAGGTCAGCGCGGACAACATCCGCTATCTGATCGAGAACAAGCTGGAGCCGCTCGGCGTGACGGTCCCCGAGGGCCAGGAGGACGACCAGGTCTCCGCGCCCAGATCGGACCTGCTCCTCGCGCTGAAGGGCCACCGCGTCCTGTTCGACGAGCGGCGCGTGGCGAGGATCGCCCGCGCGCTCGCCTGGCTGCACCGCCCCCTGGTCGTGGCGGCCGTGCTCGCGGGCATCGCCGTCCTGGACGTGTGGCTGTTCGTGTTCTTCGGCGCGATCACACCCGTGCTGCAGGTACTGGACCAGCCGGTCCTGCTGCTCGTCGTGTTCGTGCTGACCGTGGCGTCCCTGGTGTTCCACGAGTTCGGCCACGCCTCCGCCTGCCGCTACGGCGGCGCCCGGCCCGGCTGCATCGGCTGCGGACTGTTCCTGATCTGGCCCTCGATGTACACGGACGTCACCGACGTCTACCGCATCGGCAGGGGCGGCCGGCTCCGCACCGACCTCGGCGGCGTCTACTTCAACGTCGTGTTCATGCTGGCCATGGCCGGCGCCTACGCCCTGAGCGGCCAGGCCTTCTTCCTGGCCGCCGTCTATCTCGGCCACTTCGAGATCCTCGAACAGCTCATGCCGGCCGTACGCCTCGACGGCTACTACATCCTCGGCGACCTCGCCGGAGTCCCCGACCTCTACGGCAAGATCAAGCCGATCCTGCTGAGCCTGGTTCCGGGGGCCGCGGGGCGCAGGGCGCGCGCCGAGGTCGCCGCGCTCAAGAAGTCCGCGCGGGCCATCGTCGCCACCTGGGTGCTGACCATGGTGCCGCTGATCATCGGCGAGCTCGGCTACGCGCTGTGGAACCTGCCCCGGATCACCACCACGATGATCCGCTCGCTGACGGAGCAACTCCTCGGCACCGGCGGCGCGTTCGCACACGGCCAGATCGCGGCGGGCCTGATGGGCGTGGTCGGCTGCGTCATGCTGCTGTGCCCGATGGCCGGCGTGGTCTACCTGTCGGTGAAGCTCGGCGGGCGCCTGTGGCGGGGAGGCGCGAAGGCGACGGCCGGCCGGCCACGGCTGCGCCTGGCGCTGTGCGCCCTGGTGCTGGCCGGCCTCGGCGGCCTGAGCTACGCCTGGATCTCGGGTCTGACCCCGCCACCGCTGCCGAAGCAACCGCCGATCGCCCCGATCCTGCAGCCCGGCGTGTCCACCTCGCCCCCGCCCGCCCGGCACGCCACGCTCCCGGACCGGCACACCGCCGCACCGTCGGCCACGGCCACCACCGTGCCGTCCGGCACGGCGTCCCCGAACGCCTCGGCCGATCCCTCGGCCACGGCCGGCCCGTCGACTTCGGCGAGTCCGCACCCGAGCGACTCCAAGGCGTCCCCACAAGGCACGGTCGGCCGGCCCTCAGGCAGTTCCGCCCCGAGCGGGCAGCCGTCCACCTCCGCCTCCGCGGGACCCGGCTCCGCCTCGCCGTCCGCGCCGTCGTCCCCGGCCGACAGCCCGTCCGCGCCGGTCAGTTCCAGCGCGCCGCCGGCCGGATCGCCGTCGCCCACCGCCTCCTGATCGCCCCGGCCAGGGCCCGGGGTCCAACGACACCACTCCAGCGGGAGACCATATGAACCAGCACCGCAAACCCCGTCCGCCATCCGCCCTCTCCAGGCGCGCCGTCCGTGTGGGGCTGTTCGCCGCCGGGGCGGCCGGACTCGCCACGGCCGTCCCGGCGCAGGCCGCGACCGGGACGCCGCACCACACCGCGGTCGCCACCGACCAGACGTTCAGCCGCGCCGACTTCCGGCACCACACACAGACCAGGGACTCCTTCACCGTGCGCCGGCTCGGCACGGTCGACGCCGCGAGCGTACGCAACCAGGCGAACGCCGTCGGGGCGGGCTGCTCGGTCGACGACCACTGCCGTTCGGTCGCGCTCTCCTTCCAGATCGTCACGATGGCCGGGGAGCACACGCATCTCACCGCGGTCAACCGGGGCGACGCGGTCAACGAGCACTGCGACGGCTGCCAGACCCTCGCCGGGGCCTACCAGTTCGTCGTGTCCACCCCCCGCCCCTTCACGCTGGACCAGGGGACCGAGCGGCGGCTCGCCGACATCCACCGGCGGCTGGACGCGCTGACCCGCTCGAACCTGCCGGCCACCGACCTCAAGAAGCGCGCCGACGCCCTGGCCGCCGAGGTGAACACCGTGCTGCGCGACGCGGTTGCGAAGGCTCCCAAGGGCGATGAGCGGCCCACCGTCACCCTCCACCGCCACCTGGACGGCTGGCCCGCCCACTGACCGGGCCGGCCCGGGCCCGCCGCTCCGAACCACGGGGCGGCGGGCCTTCTTTTGTGTGGGGAGGGAACCGGGCTCAGCGGTAGATGATGTCGGACGCGCCGTACGCGCAGTAGGTGCCGTCGGGTCCGGTGCCGTTCTTCGTCGGTTCCGCGTCCGTGCCGCGGTCCGGGCCGGTCAACTCACCTGCGGTGCCTCGCGGATCGACCCTCCGGCCGTCAGCTGCGGGCGCGCAGCGCGGCCAGCGCACGGTCGGCGTGCGCGCTCATGCGCAGTTCACTGCGCACCACCTCCAGAATGGTGCGGTCCTGGTCGATGACGAAGGTGACGCGCTTGGTGGGAGCCAGGGAGACACCCCGCCTGACCCCGAACCGCTCCCGGACGGTGCCGTCCGCGTCCGACAGCAACGGGAAGCCGAGCGTGTGGCGTCCGGCGAACTCCTGCTGCCGGTCGACCGCATCCCCGCTGACACCGACCGGTCGCGCACCGACGGACGCGAACTCGGCGGCCAGGTCCCGGAAATGGCACGCCTCGGCGGTGCAGCCCGGGGAGAGGGCGGCGGGGTAGAAGAACAGCACGACCGGTCCGTCGGCGAGGAGTTCGGTGAGGCGTCGCTCCGTACCCGTCTCGTCCGGCAGGGTGAAGTCCTCGACCTCGACGCCCACGTCGACACGACCCGCCATCACTGGATCTCCTCGTCCTCGCCGATGCCGGCGCCCGTACCGGGGCCCGCCCGGGCCGATCCTACGGGGACGGTCCATCGGGCGTGCGCCGGGGTCCGCTGCCGTCGGTGCCGAGACCGCGCCGGGGCGGTGACCTCGAAAGGCCGGGTCTCCAGGTCGGTGACCGGCTGCACCTCGACCCGGGATACCGCGCACTGGCCACGGCAGTCCCCTCGGCCCTCTTCCGCAACACGGGGAGGTGGTAGCGGAGTTGGCGCGGTGTCCTTCGTTCGGGGACTGGCACCGGCGAACACCGGTTCCCTAGGATGGTGTGCCAGCCGAGCCGGTTCGACGGCGCGGCCCGGATCTGGGGGAACGATGCGGTCTGGCAGGCAGTTGTCCACCTCGATCGACGCCACGGTGCCGACGGCCGCCCGTATGTACGACTACTACCTGGGCGGCAAGGACAACTACGCGGCCGACCGGGCCGCGTGTGAAGAGCTCGACAAGGTCGTGCCCAGCACGCGGGCGCTCGCCCTGAACAACCGGCGGTTCCTGCAGCGGGTCGTGCGGACGCTGGCGCAGGAGTACGGCATCCGCCAGTTCCTCGACCACGGGTCCGGACTGCCCACCCAGGACAACGTCCACCAGGTCGCCCAGCGCATCGACCCCACGTCTCACGTCGTGTACGTCGACAGCGACCCGATGGTCCTGGTGCACGGCCGGGCCCTGCTGGAGCAGGACGAGCGCACCGTCGTGATCCAGGCCGACATGCGGGACACGGAGACGATCTTCACCCACTCGGAGACCCGGCGCCTGATCGACTTCTCACAGCCGGTCGCCGTGCTCTTCAACTCGGTGATGCACTGCATCCCGGACAGCGAATCCGACGGACCGCCCGCCCTGGTCCGCCGGGTGGCCGAGCGGCTCGTGCCCGGCAGCTTCATGGTGATGTGCCAGCTGGTCAGCGAGGACGCCCAAGTCAGGGACTTCGTCACGGACTTCATGGACCAGGCCACGCAGGGGCACTGGGGGCGGGTGCGCCAGGAGAAGGACGTGGAGGCCTGGTTCGACGGCATGGACATCCTGGAGCCCGGTCTGGTGGAGGTCTCCACCTGGCGGCCGGACTCCGAGGTCGCCCCTCGCCAACTCACGCAAGAGTGGATCGAGTTCGGGGGAGTGGCACGCATCCGCTGACGAACCCCCATCCGGGGACGTCCGCCGACACCCACGGCACCGGTCACCCGGTTGGGAACCGTCACCCGGCCGGGTAACGCTCCTTGAGCGTCCTGCGCAACAGGGCCAGCGACTCACGCGGATCGAGCGCCTCGTCGGCGAGCCGGTCCAGTACCACCCGGTACTCCTCCGTCTCGTCCCGGTCCTCCAGGAAGTTGGCGCTCCTGATGTGCTCCAGGTAGACGATGTCCGGCAGGTCCGCGCCGGCGAAGCGGAGGTAGGTGACGGGTATCGCCGGGGCCGACGCGTTCGTCACGTCCAACGGCACCACCTGCACGGTCACATGCGGACGCTGCGCCATCTCGACCAGGTGCTCGAGCTGCTCGCGCATCACCTCGCGGCCGCCCAGTACCCGCATCAGCACCGACTCGTCGACGACGGCCCACAGTCGAGGAGCGTCCGGACGGGACAGCAGCTCCCGCCGCCGCATCCGCAGCTCCACCCGGCGCTCCACCTCGGCGGCCGACGCCGTCGGCAGACCGCGCTCCACCACGGCCCGGGTGTAGGCCGACGTCTGCAACAGCCCGGGTACGTACTGGATCTCGAAGGTACGGATCGCGGTGGCCGCCTCCTGCAGCCCGACCAGGCGGTCGAACCACTCGGGCATCAGTCGCTTGTCGTAGCGCTGCCACCAGCCCGGCTCGCCGGCCCGCCGCAGCAACTGGAGCAGCACCGAGGCCTCGTGGTCATCCGTCTGGTACAGCCCCAGCAGCGCATGGACGTCGTCTTCCGTGGGCGGCCTGCGTCCCTTGCCCGCCTCGATGCGCGACAGCTTCGCGGGACTGAACCCGAGCGCCCGCGCCGCCTGCTCCTGGGAGAGGCCGACGTCCTCGCGCATACCCGCCAACTGCACGCCGACCAGCATCTTCAGAAGAGTCGGAGCGGGCTGGGTCCGGCTGAGATACGGTTCGAGGCGGGAGAGGCGGTGCGACGAGGCGGACATCCTGACTCCCGGTCAGCCGACGGACAACAGGTCCTCATTATCGCATCCCACAGCGCCCTGTCGCAGGGGACGGCAGGACCGAACCGACGGGATCCCGCTCACAGCAGATGATCGAACTCCCCGTCCTTGGCGCCTGCCAGGAACGCGGCCACCTCGGCGGGTGTGTACACGAGCGCGGGCCCTTCCGGATCGCGCGAGTTGCGCACCGCGATGGCCCCGTCGGCCAGGCGGGCCAGCTCGACACAGTTGCCCTCGGCGTTGCTGTGCCCGCTCTTGATCCAGCGGGCGTCCAGCGAGCCCGCCTGCACTCCGTTCGGCACTGAAGGCACCACAGTCTCCTTCCGTTCTCCGTCGTGCAATTTCCCATGCAATTGCACGACGGTACTGACTGCGTGGATAATAGCGGCGGCGTCCACCGCTTCACAGACGTCCGCGTGCTGACGTCGCATCAGGGCGCTGTGTCGTAGCAATGCCGTGTCGTTCTTGGCCCCACACTGTCTGCGGGAGTGGAAATGGCCACATCACTGAAGGACCTGGGGCACGTGCCGTGGGACTCCATCAAGGACTCCAGCGGCTCCGCCGAGGCGATCCCGGTCCTGCTCCACGACATCGCCCGGGGCGACGAGCCCGCCGCCCGGGCGGCACTCGGCCACCTGAGGGAGCGCATCTGCCAGTACGGCTTCGTCGTCGACCAGGCCACGGCGGCCACGGTCCCCTTCCTGTGGGAACTGGCCCGGCTTCGCCAGGTGACCTGCCGTGTGGAGATCCTTCACCTGCTGAGGAGCATCGCCGACGCCCACCAGTGGGAGAGCACCGCCTCCGTCTACCCCAAACTGCTCAACTACCCCCAGGACTACGTGGGGTGGGAGCGCGCCGCCCGCCGTGCCGTGCGCGCCGACCGGGGGGTACTGCGCCAACTGCTCGCGGAGCAGGACGTCGAACTCGTCGAGGCCGCCGCCGAACTTGCCGCCGCACTGTCCGGCTGAGGCGTCGGACCGGCCTGGCAGAGGCCTGCGGACCGATCGCCGGGGGCTGCGGAACGGTCGCCAACCCTGCGAATCGGTCGGCCGAGGCCGGCAGATCCAGCGCCGAGCATTTTTTCGCACTCATGGCTCGCCCACGGGTGGGTATGCGTGAGGCGATGAACGAACGACACCACGCCACGCCGATCCTCGACACAGGCTCCGAGGCCCGGTGCCGCCCCCGCGACGCCACGGGGCCCGCAGGCCTGCCCGACATCTTGTGCGCGCGATGAAACCGGTGGACCTTCCCCCGCGGGGCGGCGGGAACCCGGGAGCCGCCGACGAGCGCGACACGAGCACCCCCGTACGCCCGCGGCACACGCACACGCCCGACAGCGTGCGGCAGAGCGATCCGTCCTCGCCCGGCAGCCCGGTGACCAGCGCGGCCACGGCACGCGCGTACGTGCTCGCGGTCGTCCGGAGCCACTGGTTCACCGCGCCTGTGCGGCCGACCGAGCAGGCCGTCACCGACCTGCTGCTCGTCACCTCGGAACTGGTGTCCAACGCCATCCGCCACGGGGGCGGGCTCGCCGGTTTCGAGGCCGTCCCCACGCGGGAGGGCGTTCGCCTCGTCGTGCGCGACCGCAGCCCGGACATCCCCTCCGTGGCGTTCGGTACGGGCGAGCTTCCCGACCGGCAGGACCGGGGTGGGTTCGGCTGGCCGTTGATCATCAAGCTGGCGCGCGACGTCGTCATCGAGTCCCACGTGGACGGCAAGTCCGTCAGCGTGTTCGTGCCACTCGGCTGAATCGTGTTTCCAAGGGCGAAGCGGGGCAACGCGGAACAGGACGCCCTGTGAAGGAGCCCACATGATCGCCGTAGCCCTGCTCATGCCGGTGTCCATGCTGTGCCTCATGCTCGCGCTCGGCAGCTATGAGGAGCGCCTGCTCACCCCGGGCGGCGCCAGGAAGGCCCGCGGCGCGGGACGCCGCCGACTGCGCGCCGTGCCCCACTCCTCCCCGGACGGCGCGGACGGCGCCGACACCGGATCCCGGGTGCGCGCGAAGCCCAGGGCAGACGAGGCCGCAGACACGCGGGCCGCCGCCGGTACCGCCCCGGACGGTTCCGGGTCGCGGTGGCGGGCGGCCTGATCCCACGGGCCGCCCCACGCCCACCCTCGGCCGCCCCACGCCCACCCTCGGTCGCCCGACGGCACGGCAGGACGCTTCCGCCCCGGCAGCGCAAGGCTCCCGCCTCGGCAGCGCGCGGACCGAAAGGGCCCGCGCCCTACCAGGGCAGGAACACGTGCACGTCCTTGCCCTCCGGCTGGACGACCACGCTCACCTGGTGGCACAGCGTGTGCACCAGGTGCCAGCCGATGCCCCCGCTCTGGCCCGGCTTGAAGGGGCGCGGCGCCGGAGGCGTCGTACTGGTGTCGTGCAGCGTCACATGGACACCGTCGTACGTCGGACGCATCCGCAGGCCGAACGGCCCGGGCGCGTACTGGACGGCGTTCGCCGCCAGCTCGTCGACCACCAGGAGTATGTCGTTCCAGTACTCGGGACTTGTCGGAGGCGAAGCCCGTGCCAGCCGTCGCAGAAACTCCTCGGCGGCCAGCCGTGCCCCGGTGACATCGGGCAGGTCGCCGCCGAAATCCGCCACCAGGGCCTCGACCGTCTCGAACGGCCAGGCCTTGTCCCACCGCGGCTCGGTTGCCATGCCGTCCTTTCCCCGGCCGGCACTCCGGCCGGTTCTCGTCGTTCGTCGCGCTGTCGCCCGGCCCCCCTTATGACGGTTGCCAGAAAGCCGAAGGATACGCATCCAGGATCACGGCACGGGCGGCTCCCCAGCCGTCCCGGCGGTCTCGCCGTCCACGTGACACAGCAACAGGCACACGTCGTCCTCGCCCTCCGAGTCCCTCAGCATCGGCTCGAGTACCCGGTCCGCGGCACCCTCCAGACCGCCGTTCGGGTCCGGCACGGCGAGTGTGGACATCGCCTCGGTGAGACGCTCGATGCCCGGGTCGATGCCGTACGCCCGCCGCTCCACCAGGCCGTCCGTGTACAGGGCGAGCGTGGAGCCGGGCGGCAGGGGAGCGGTGTGGTCCTCGATCTCCTGCTGCACCGGAACGCCCAGCATGGCGCCCGGCTTGGCGTCGAGGGTGTGCACCCGGCCGTCGGGCGTGCGCAGCACCGGGGGCGGATGACCGGCCGCGGCCCAGGTCAGCACCGGTTCGCCGGGTCGGAAGCGGGCGATCACCGCGGTGGCGTACAGATCCGGCTGCAGATGGTGCAGGAACAGGTGCAGCCGGGTGAGGAGCCGGCCCGGGCTGCCCCCGTCGACGGCGTACGCGCGCAGGGCCGTCCGCAGCTGGCTCATCATCACCGCCGCGTGCAGCCCGTGCCCCGTGACATCGCCGATGACCGCGATCAGGCTCCCGTCGGGCTGCCGGAAGGCGTCGTACCAGTCGCCGCCGATGTTGAGACCGTGGGTCGCCGGCAGATAGCGGGCGGCGAGCCGGAGCCCGGGGGTGGCGGGCAGCTCGGTGAGCAGGGCCCGTTGCAGCGTCTCGGCGATGTCGCGGCTGTGTTCGAAGCGCTGCGCGTTGTCGATCGCGATGGCGGCCCTGCGAGCCAGTTCGATCAGCATCACGGCGTCGTCCGGATCCCAACGGTCGCCGGGCGGGGTGAGGGTGAGCACGCCGAGGGGCACCTGCCGCGCCGACAGCGGGAGACACAGCAGCGGCCGGGTGGGGTGCAGGGCGGAGGGCGGCCGGTCCTCCACGCCGGGCAGACCGCCCGGCTGGGGCGCCGCGTACTGCGGGCGGCCGGTGCGGGCGGCGAGCACGGCGGCGGCCGGGCGGGGCGCGTGGCTCGGCTCCGCCTCCCCGTCACCCAGCAGCCATACGTCGGCGGTCCGCGCGTACGTCGGGGTGAGCAGCTGGGGGAGCAGGCGCACGATCTCGTGGTGGTTCAGGGACGCCGTCAGTGCCGCGCTGGCGTCGGCCAGGAAGGTGAGCCGGCGGCGCGCCTCCTCGGCCTCCGTGCGCGCGGCCCGCTCGGCGGCGAACAGCTCGCGCTGCGCCTGGCCGGCGGCGTCGAGCTCGGCGTGCAGCGCGAGGACGCCCTGGTTCGTCTGGTGCAGCTCCTCACGGTGGAAGGCGACCAGCGCCTCCTGCTCCGTCAGCGCGTCCAGGACGCGTGCGGTGTCGTCGTCTGCGCTGAACAGCGCCTCGGCAAGGGCCGGCGGGGAGGCGCGCACCGCCGGCGTGTCCGCCCGGCCGCCCTGCTCCGGTGCCGCGACCTGCGCCTGCCACGTCGGTTCCTCGTGGGGGCGCTCGTCCGGGTCGGGGCGGACGGTGACCCACAGTCTTGGTTGCTCCTCGCCCCGTGACGGGGGAGTGGTCCCGAGGGTCAGCCGCCAGGCGCCACCCTTGGTGAAGCACTGGCGCAGCTGCTCCGTGAGCGCGGTGACCAGGCGGGTGCGATCGACGACGGAGACACCGAGATCGGCCGCGAGCCGGGCGGTGGCGATCCGGGCCCGGGCGGCATCGACGGCGGTGATGATCTGCCAGGTGTGGGTCATGGTTCACGCTTCGGCGGTGTGGGGGACAGCACGGTCACCGTGGTGTCGTCGCGGACGGGCCGGGCGGCACTGCTGGCGTCCCGCACGATCACGGCGGCCGTCACCCCGGGGTCCAGCTCCGCGGAGGGCACGTCGTCCCGCAGGGACCACCGGCTGGGCAGTCCGTCGCTGTGCAGGACGAGAAGACAGTCGGGCGACCAGGGCAGCCGCCGACAGGGGATGTGCGCCGGTCGGTGGGCGCCGACTATGCCGGGATGGGACAGCAGGTGCTGCCAGCCACCGCCGGAACGGAACCGGGCGCCGATGTTGCCGATGCCGGAGAAGGCCAGACTCCCTTCTGCGAGGTCGACCTGGGCGACCGCGACAGCGGCGCCCCGGGTGCTGCGCAGCACCGTGTGCAGGACGCCGAGCAACTCCGCCGGCGGCAGATGGGCGCTGGCCCGCAGCTGCCGGACCGCCGCGTCGGACGCCTCGGCCGCGGCCGGGCCGTGCCCCAGTCCGTCGGCGAGGAGCAGCGTGACCCGCTCCCCGAACCTCACACACGCCCAGGCGTCACCCGATTGGGGTTCCGCCAGGGCGATGTTGACGCCGCCGACCCGCACCGGGGCGTGGTCGTGCCGGACGTGCCTGTACCGCCGACGACCGGACCCGGCCCTTATCCGGGCCAGGGCGATGGTGCCCCTCCCGGGCGCGCTGTGCACGTCGAAGTCGTCCGCTATGCGCCCGCAGGTGCCGAGTCCGGCGCCCAGCGAGGACGTGGTGGAGAAGCCGTCGGCCAGCGCGGCCGCGAGGTCGGGGATGCCCGGGCCGTGATCGATCGCGACGATCTGCAGCGCCGGCTTTCCGGCGGCCGCGTCCGAGGTGAGGTCCGCGTCCACCGTGTCGACGAGGATCCGGCCGCCGCCGGCGTGCTTGAGCAGGTTGGTGGCGAGTTCTGTGGCGACGAGCACGGCCGCTGCCGTACGGCCGTCGTCGAACCCCGCGTGCCCGCAGGTGTCCTGCACCGCCACCGTGACGTCCCGGACCCGGGTCGAGTCGTGCACGGGCACGTCCCAGACGCGGGTCACCGGACCTCCTCGCGGGGCCGCGGCGGTCCGGCGGCCCAGCAGATCACGGTGACCCGGGTGCCTTCGCCGGGACGGGAGTCGATCGAGAACTCGTGGACCAGCCGCCGGGCTCCGCCAAGCCCGAGGCCGAGACCGCCGCCCGAGGTGTAGCCGTCGGTGAGGGCCCGCTCGATGTCGGGGATGCCCGGCCCGTCGTCGACGAAGGACAGGCGCAGCCCGCGGGCGCGGCCGTTGTCCTGGAAGGCGATCTCCATCTGTCCGCCTCCGCCGTGGACGAGTGTGTTGCGTGCGAGCTCGCTGGCCGCGGTGATCAGTTTGGTCTGCTCCACCAGCCCGAAACCGATCTCGGCAGCCGCCTGCCGCACATGCTGCCGCACCCACGCCAGATCCATGTCCGTGCGGATGGGCAGGCATGTGGTGACGCGGCCCGATGTCTCCGTCACGCGTTCTCCTGGCGTGCTGGACCGTGGGACAGGGGCGTGGACGCCTGGGTCAGCACTCGCAAGGCGTCGTCGGTGTCGAGCGCGGTGCGCAGCCCCGGCAGCGTGAGGCCGAGTTCCACCAGGGTGATGGCCACCGCGGGGCGCATGCCGGCCACCACGGTCTCCGCGGCGAGCAGCTTGGCGCTCGCCGCGATCTCCGCGAACACGCGCCCCAGGAAGGAATCGACGATCTCGACACCGGAGACGTCGATGACGACTCCGGTGGCGGAACTGCCCGCGATGGCCGCGCTGATGTCCTGCTGCAGCTGTTCCGCGGACTTGTCCTCCAGTTCGCCCTGAAGGGTGACGAGGAGAATGTCACCGAGCCTGAGTACGGGGACGGAAGCACCCCTCGGGTCCTGGAAACCGCCGGTCACCGCTGGCCTCCTCCGTGGCCCGCCCGGTCGACGATCACGGCGCCCAACTCGTGGAGGGCGTAGGCGAGGGCGTCGGCCAGGCTCGCCCGGGTGAGGACCGTGCCCAGGTCGATCCCCAGATGCACGATGGTCTGGGCGATCGCCGGCCGGATACCGGAGACGATGCACTCCGCGCCCATGAGGCGGGCCGCCGCGACCGTCTTCATCAGGTGCTGCGCCACCAGGGAGTCCACCGTGGGCACTCCGGTGATGTCCAGGATGGCGAACCGGGCCTGCTGGGCGACGACGGCCTCCAGCAGGCTCTCCATCACGACCTGGCTGCGGGCGCTGTCCAGGGTGCCGATGAGCGGCACGGCGACGATGCCGTTCCACAGTTTGATGACGGGCGTGGCCACTTCGAGCAACTGCAGGCGCTGCCGCTCGATGATCTCCTCGCCCGTACTCAGGGCGGTCTCCATGACCAGCACCCGCAGTGTGCCCATCAGGGCGGTGAGCGCGACGGCGTGCCATCCGCTCGCCTCGCCGTCCGCCCCGGACAGTTCGGTGCCCAGCAGTTCCCTGATCGAGGGGCCCAGGGCCGCCACCTCGTCGGCGATCTGCGACGGCGTCGCGCCCGCACGGGCCCGCGAGGCCGCTATGCGCGTGAGTTGCTCGCGCATCCCCGCGAAGCCCGGGGCGCGCAGGTCCTCGATCCGTCCGGAGGCGGCCACCGCGGCGAGTGCCTCCACCAGAGAGCCTGCGGCTTCCACGGCCTCGTCGCGCGACACTGTGAACACCGTACGGAAGAGTGTCTGGTCGGCCCAGCGCTGAGAGATCTGCTCCCGACGGCGTAGCAGGAAGTCCCCCACGACCCGTGTCGACGCTCCTGGGTTCGTTGCCGACTCCTGGTCCGTCACGTCCCTGTCTCCTTCGTACGTACCCTCCCCCGACGGCTGGGGAGCCTGCCCGGAGAGCGCGGTTCCTTGTCGCGCGACCACTGTAATCATGGGAGATCCCCCTCGGCACCGAAGGGCGCCCCGGAGATCATCCGACGATCGGGGGATCCAGCCAACTGCCGTCCGTATACGCGGCGTCGGACCGTTGAAGGCGGGCGACGACGAACACGGAGACCACACGGGCGGACGACGCTCCCCGACGCAAGCGCGTCAGTTGACCCGCCGTCAGCACACCCGGCCGGTCACCCCGCAACTTCACCGGCCTCGGTCGGCACACCCGCGGCCCGGCCCGGCGCCTGAGAGCGGCGCCCCACCCACGAGCCTAGGGCCGGCTCAACGCGTCGCCCGTGTCGTCCAGTGCGTCCTGAACGGTCTTGTAGGACTGGACGGTCAGGCTCACCCCCGTCAGGTCGAGGATCCGCTGGACGGCCGGGGCAGGATCGATGAGGCCGATCGAGCCACCCACCTGACGGGTCTCCTTGTAGGCGTTGAGAATGATGTTGATGCCGGACGAGTCCATGAACGGCACCTCCGACAGGTCGAGCAACAGATGCTGCCGGCCGTGGTGCATCTGGTTGGCGAGGTGGTGGTGCAACTCCGTCGCCGTGTCGACGTCCAGAAAACCCTTCACAGTGACCAGCGCGACATCCTCCCGGGGCATCGTCACATCGATGGACAGCGGCGTCTGCTCAGCCGACACAATGTCCTCCCATCCTTACGGCGTGGCGGGGCTCGCCTACCCCGGGGCGGGCAACCGATGCACCGCGACCCGAGCTCCTGAGGTGATCAACATCTCGCTGCCGGAGCAGCACCCGACAGCGAGTTCGCCCCCGAGTACCCCCTAAACCTCCGCCTACACCCGGCCCTCACGGATGGGTGACACAAGAAATCGGAAATCGGCCACGCATACTTCCCGGGACGCCGGGCACCAGCACCTCAGACCGCTCGTGGGCCCCCGCCCCCCGGTGCCTCGAGCCGTCGGCCCCGCCGATGTCCCTCCCCCCGGCATGCGGCGGGGCCCTCTGCTGTCGGCATGTGGACCCGGCGTGATCCGGACGAGCGGCTCTACAACTGCTTGGAGCCCCCGGAGTCCGACGGCCCGGCCGGGGAGGTGTCCGCGGAGGGCTCCGCGTCGGGGGCGGCGTCAACGTTGTGCGGGCCCGGTACACCGAGCGACTTCACGCCGTCCACCACACGCTCCAGGGGCTTGGCCAGAGTACGCAGGGAGAAACCTTCCCTCTTGCGTGGCCGGCGCGGTGCGGGCAGCGCGCCGGCCTCCTGGTAGGCCGCCAGCGCCTCGTGGGCGAGCTCGGCCGCCTCGCGGTACATGTCCCGCGACTTCGTCATGGCCTCGAGCGCCTCGGCGTAGGCGGCGAGCCGGCGGCGCGCCATGGCCAGTTCCTCCTCGAGGGTGGTCAGATGCCACTCCTCGCGCAGCGCGGACAGGGCCTCCTCGGCACCCTCGGGCAGGGGCGCGGGCTCCTTTGCGAAGCGTCGCACGGTGTCGAGGAGTTCCGTGGGGCGCGAACCGTCGAGGAAGACCGTGCGCACGCTGAACCCGTTGTCGTCGGCGCCGGGACCGGACGGCGCCGCGGGCAGCACCACGGCACCGCCTCGGGGCACCCGTGCCCCGAGGTCGTAGAGGGCCCAGTTGACCACCTGGAACTGCTCGGGTGCGGCCCGGTGTTCCACGACGCGGTGCCTGAGGCCGGGCGGCAGCAGCGGTGCGAGGGGGCGCAGCCCGCGCTCGTCGGGGGTCATCGCCTCGTGGACGACGACGTGGATGCTCCACGATTGGCGCGCGCAGTCCTTCAGCAGGCGCCGCATCGCCCGGTCCTCCGTGGGCAGCGGGTTGATCTCCCTGAAGCGCAGCCCTGGCACCACGTCGTGGTCCCAGGGCACGTCCGGGTCGTCGGGCCAGAAGACGGTGGCCGGAGAGGGCCAGTGGAGGTCCCAGGCCCGGTCCGCCTCGGCCACCAGCATCCAGTCCTGTGCGCCGTCCTTGTCGCCGGGCGCCCCGACGTCGAGGCGGGCCCGTACGACGACGTCGTCCGCGACGAGCCACCGCGCCTCGAAGGCGCGCGCGGGCGCGCCCTCCCGGGAACCGTCGTACTCGGTCTCGTCCTGGATGACCTTCTCGCTCTTCAACTCACGCAGGCGGCGGCGGACGGCGTCCTCGGCGCCCGGGCCGGGGTGTCGCCCGCGGGCCAGCCACACGGTGTCGGGAGCCGTGGCACGGGCGGTGGAGGACTTTGCCATGGATCACTCTGGTGAAAGGGGACAGGGACACCTCCCAGTATGGTCCGCGCACGTCAACGGCCGGGAGGGGGAGGGTCGGTCGTGATCGCGTGTCGCGCCCTGGCCCGGTCCGCCGAGGGGTGAGCCGTGGGGGAGGTGAGGGGGGCGAGATCGCGCCAAAGGCGGGCCGTGTGAGATGAGTTGTGCATGCTTCGCACGAGACGGGGGAGCCGGGACGGAAAAACCAGAGAAAGGGCCCCACTGTGCTCGTTCCCGATCCCAAGGCCGTCAGAAGACTGCTGACCCGGTACGCGTCCCTGCGGATCGCGCTCGCCGAGCGGGAGACACCCGAAGCCGTACGAGAGCTGGCGGATGTCAGCTACACGCTGTGCGTCATGACGGGAACCAAGGACGTGCGCGACGCCGTCGCCGCCGCCGACGCGCTCCTCGAGGGCAGCCCGAAGCGCATCCCGCAGCAGCCGCACCGGTCCGGAATCACGACGCCGGGGCCCGGCTCCGTCCCCGGCGTCGTGATTCCGGACCGGGAATCACTAAGGCAGTAGCTTGTCCAGCGCGGCGTGCCCCTCGGAGGCGAGCTTCCGCTCCGCCCAGGCGAGGGTCTTGGGGGTGATGTCCCGCCCCGAGGCGAGGACCAGGTCCTCCGCCGAGGTCTCGAGCGGGCACGCGTGCAGCAGCTCGTCCGGCGTGGCACGGTCATCGGCCGGACGACGCGACGCATCGGGCTGTGACGTCGACATTCTGTCTCCTCTGCGAGTCGATCCTCCCCTCACCTTTCCCCCAGACGGCGCAGCGCGCATCCCGAAAGGGGCGGAATCGGCCCTCCTTCACGGAACGTCGCGGGGCGGGTGCTCGGCGTGTGCGAGGAGGAGATGCAGGCAGTCGTACGACGGTCGGCCGCAGGCCCCTCGGCTCACGCGCTGTCGCGCCCGGCGCGCCCGCGGCGGCGCAGCAGGAGCAGTCCGCCCGCGACGGCGGTGACGCCCGCGGCGGCGGTCCACGCGGGGACGTCCGCGGAGCCGGTGTTCGCCAGGTCGCTGCCCCGGCCGCCCTGCGGACCGGCCGTGGACGACGGCCCGGAGAACCCGCTGTCGGCCCCGGTGACCGCGCCCGAGGCGGGCGTCGGGGAAGCCGTCACCCCGGCCGTGGACGCCCGATCGCGGGTGAACGTCAGCGTGCCGAAGCCGAGCTGGTCGTATCCGCCGCTGTTGGGCCCGTAGTCCCCGCCGCCGCCCTCCGGGGCCGTCCTGGCCGCGATCCGCGTGACACAGGGGGCGTCCAGCCCCCGGCGCTTGGTGTAGTGGTTGGCGATCACGGCCCAGATCGGGCGGGTCATGGCCGGATCCACGGAGGCCGCCCTGCTGGTCGTCTCACTGCCGGACCAGACGCCCGGTGCGCCCTTCTTCCGGGTCAGCGCCGTGTAGGGCACGGATCCGCCCATGCTCCACTTGGCCACGTACTCGGCGCCCTTGAGGAAGCGGCTGTCGTCGTACCCGTACAGGTCGATGCCCTGGTTCCAGGCCATCTCGCACACCGTGGCCATCAGGCCGACGCCGAGCAGGCCGTGGCCCTGGTCGCGGCCCGCCTCGGCCCATTCGGCGAGGCCGTCGGGGTGCGCCACGGGGATCGCGTTCCTGACCGAGCCCATGCCGTTGCCGCTCCGGAAGTAGGAGACCGCCTGGTCGACCGCGGTGCGGTCGTCGCAGAGGATGCCGACGGCGAGGACGCAGGCCATCGCGGCCAGGTCCCAGTTGGTCCAGTAGTTGCTGACGTAGGCGCCGTTGTGGCGGGTGAGGAAGTCGGAGCTGACCGGCAGGAAGACGGACCGCATCATCGTCTGGAAGCGGGCCGGCTCGAACCCGTCGCGGTCGCGCACGAGTTCGGCGGCGTTGGCGAACTGGTAGCCGTACAGCCCGGCAGCGAGGAACCGGTCTGCCGTGCCGTCCAGCTCTGTCAGGGTTGCGGACCAGGCGTTGAGAATGGCCACGGCGGTGTCCGCGTGTGCGCTGTCGCCGCTGACGTGCCAGCGCAGGGCGTTCTGGTAGGCGGCGTGGACGTCGTTGTAGAGAACCCTGCAGTTCTCCGGTGTGCCCGATCCCCGCTAGACGGTCGCCGCCGGGCGGGCCGTCCAGGTGCTCTGCGCGTGCCGGTTGGCGGTGAGCTTGGCGAAACCCGCCGTGTAGGGAGCGGCGCCCGCCTTCACCTTGGCCGCCATGCGGTCCAGGTCGGCCTGGGTGTGCAGCAGTCCCGGGTGCGCGAAGGCCGTGCCCGCCGCCGACGCCCCGGGTGCGGGGACGGCGGCGGTGACGGCGGCCGCGCCCGCGGCCGTACCGGCGATCTTCAGCATGTTCCGGCGGCTGATCTGTGCTCTCACGTGGGTGGGTCCTCTGTCTTGTCGGATGGTCGATGCGGGCGATTACGCGCAGGAGACGGCCCCGGACCCGGCCGATAACAAGAAGTGGCGCGGCCTCGACGCCGAGCGCACGCCGAAGGGCCGCCGCCCACCGAAGGGCCGCACCTCCCGGTACGCGCACCCGTGTGGAGATTCCCCGCTGCCGCCGAACGTCGTGCGGCATAGTGACGGCATGGACATGGACGCACTGGACCGCGCCCTGCTGCGGGAACTGCAGGACGACGCACGGCAGACCAACCGGGAGCTGGCCGCGCGGACGGGGGTCTCCCCGTCCACCTCGCTGGAGCGGGTACGGCTGCTGCGCGAGCGCGGGGTCATCACGGGCTACCACGCGGCCGTCGACCTGGAGGCGGTGGGCCGCCCGGTCCAGGCCCTCATCTCGGTCCGCATCCGGCCGCCGGCCCGTCCCGTCATCGAGGGGTTCCGCGAGTGGGCCGCCCAACTGCCCGAAGTCATCGGCCTGTTCGTCACCTCCGGAGCGCACGACTTCCTCATCCACGTCGCCGTCCCGGACGTCAACGGCGTCTACGCCTTCGTCATCGACCGGCTGACCGAACGCCGTGAGGTCGCCGACGTGCAGACCACCATGGCCTACGAGCACGTCCAGTCCCGCCGTATCGAGCCCGCCGTCGAACGCCCGGCGGCCCCGCGCGGGAAACGGTGAAGGGCACCGATCCTTCTCCGCACGTTCGACGCCACATCCGGCGACTTGCCGCACGAAGTGCACCACCATTGGTATGCGGCTGCGACCACCTGCGAAAGTTCGACAGTCAAGCGCCGTAGCCGCACATCTGCCTAGCATTCTCGGCACCAGCCGCAGGAATGCTCAGGAGAAAAGCTCATGTCCGACGAAAACACGACCGGAACGCGGATCGGCTTCACCCCCGAGGAGGTGGACCCGGCGGTCTCGACCCGTGCCGCCCGGCTCAAGTGGGTCGTGGTCGTCGACCGGGACCTGCCCCCGGGTCGCGCCGTCAACGCCGCCGTCTGCGTCGCGGCGGCCACGCAGTCCGCGGTGACCGGCCTGCTCGGCGAAGACGCCACCGACGCAGAGGGCACCGTGCACCCCGGACTGCCCTGGGTCGGCTGCTCGGTCCTGGCGGCGGACGCCGACACCCTCCGTGCCCTCCGTGCCAAGGCGGCTTCGTACGCCGACACCTTCGTCGCCGACATGCCGCTCGCGGCCCAGGAGACGTTGGTCTACGCCGACTACCAGGCCACCGTGGGCAAGACCGCCACCGACGACCTCGTCTACTGCGCCGTGAGCATCGTGGGCCCGCGCAATCGCGTCAGCAAGATCGTGGGCAAGCTCCCGCTGCTGGAGTGACCCGCGGCGGCGACCGTCAGGACACCGCGTCCACCAGGGCCGCCAGCGCCGACGCGAGGCGGGGGAGGCCCGGGCCCGCGGCACCGCCCGGTTCGGTCATGTAGGTGTCCCGGCGGATCTCCACCATCAGGGCCGTGACCCGGGGCTGTGAGCCGTAGAACTCCAGGGGGACGTACGCCCCGGAGAAGGGGTTGTCGACCCCCGTTCCGCCGAACCCCGCGAAGGCCTCGCGCGCCAGGGCGAGCAGTTCGGGCGGCGTGTGGAAGGAGTCCGTGCCCAGGCAGACCGGTGGCCGGGGGCCCTCGCCGTGCAGTTCGTAGGGCAGAGGGGCGGTCGGGTAGGAGTGGACGTCGAGGACGATGGCGCGGCCCGTGGCGGCCAGCCGGTCCGCGACGGCCGCCGTCATCGCCCGCGCGTACGGGTGGAAGTAGCGCCGCAGCAGCGGTTCGGGGTCGGTGCCGGCCCCTCGCAGTGTCTCGCGCTGTGTGGTGCGGGTGTAGACGGCGCCCATCCCCACGGCGAGCATCTCCTCCCGCTCGTCGGGGAACCGCTCGGGATCGACCACCAGCCGTGACAGCCGGTTGACGAATCGCCAGGGCGAGGCGGTGGCGGCCTTCGCGGCGAGGCCGGCCAGTTCGCTGGTGTGCGCGTCCGTGATGTGATCCAACTCCCGCGCGAGGGCCGTGTCGTCGAGCAGGATGCCTTCACGCGCGTCAGCCGGTATCTCCCGCGCCCCGTGCGGCACATGCAGGATCACCGGAGAGTCGTCGGCGCCGGGCAACAGGTCGAACGAGGCGTCGGTGGCGCGGGACATGGCGGCTCCTGAGGGTGCGGTGACCAGGAGACCGTACCCGGGCGGGGGACACCGTGTGCGGCGGGTCAGGCCGCCAGGGCCGCGCGGGCCGCCGCGAGCGCCCGCCCCGCGTAGCCGCCGCCGAAGAGCACCGTGTGGACCAGCAGCGGGAAGAGCTGGTGCAGCGCGACCCGGTCCTTCCAGCCGTCCGCGAGGGGAGCCGCCCCCTGGTATCCGGCCAGTACCCGGTCCACGTGCGGGCAGCCGAACAGGTGCAGCATGGCGAGGTCGGTCTCCCGGTGTCCGCCGTGCGCGGCCGGGTCGATCAGCCAGGCGTGGCCGTCGGCGCCCCACAGCACGTTGCCGTTCCACAGGTCGCCGTGCAGCCGCGCGGGCGGCTCCGCGGGGCCGGCCAGCTCCGGCAGCCGCTCGCAAACCTGTTCGAACAAGGCCGCCTCGGTGGACCGCAACGTGCCGCCGTCGACCGCACGGCGCACATAGGGCAGCACCCGGTGCTCGCCGTACCAGCTCGGCCAGTCCTCGCTCGCGACGTTGCGCATCGGGGCGAGACCGATGTACGCGTCCTCGGGACCACCGGGCGGCGGGGCGCCGAACGCGGGCGCACCCGCCGCGTGCAGGGCCGCCAGTTCGCGGCCGAAGCGCACCGCTGCCTCGGCGCTCGGTCGCCCGGGTGGGACACGGTCGGCCACCAGCCAGTGCTCGTCGTGACCGTGCACGGTCGGGACGCGCACCGTGCCGGCGTCCGCCAGCCAGCGCAGCCCGGCCGCCTCGGCCCGCAAGGAGCCGGGGTCGTCGCCGCGCTTGACCATCACCACCCGGCCACCGTCGAGGACGACCTCCGTGAGCGCACCGGGCCCCGGGCGCTCACCGGTCACCGGACGCCCGGTGAACCGGGCCGCCGCGGCCCCGGGTCCCTGATCGGCTTCATCGGCTTCGGTCATGGCGGGCACCTCGTCGACAGAACTCCGTGAACTCCCCGGCCCGCGCCGCACGGGCTTTGACGGCCCGGACGATACCGCAGCCGTCCGGTGCGCCGACGGGGTGCCGGTGAACGCCGACCCGGATACCCGCGGACGCCCGCCGAGATGAGTGAGCACGTGACGAGGGGGCACTCGTGAGGCGTTGTGTGTGCGAGGAATCTGAGGACTCTGCTGACCGGATGGTTCAGCTTTGTGGACGGCGAGGCCACCGCGGGAGATGTGCTGGCCCTGCGGCGGGTCGAGGACGTGCTGCGTCACCAGGGGATCCCCTACGACGTGGCGTGGAGCCCCGGCTTCCGGCCGTCGGCGCTGCACCTGGACGACGTACGGCCCGCCTCGTATTCGCATCTGATCTTCATCTGCGGGCCACTGCACGGACCCGGGATCGAGGAACTGCACCGGCGCTTCGCGCACTGTGTGCGGATCGCGGTCGGCACCTCCGTGCTGGACGCCGACGACCCGGCCGTCACCGGATTCCACCGGGTCCTGCCGAGGGACGCGCCCGCCATGGGCCCGGTGCCCGACCTGTCCACCCACGCGCCGAGCGAGACGACCACGCCCGTCGTCGGGGTGATCCTCACGCACGGGCAGTACGAGTACGGGGAGAGGCGCCGGCACGACGAAGCCGCCGAGGCGGTCACCCGGTGGCTGGCCGGCAAGGACTGCGCGCGCGTGGAGCTGGAGACCCGGCTCGACAGCCACGACTGGCGACTGTGCGCCACGCCCGGACAGTTCGAGTCCGTGCTGTCCCGGATGGACCTGGTGGTCACCGACCGGCTGCACGGGCTGGTGCTCGCGCTGCGCGGCGGAGTGCCGGCCCTGGCCGTGGACCCGGTCGAGGGCGGCGCCAAACTGACCGCCCAGGCCGAAGCCTGCGGCTGGCCCGCCCTGGTCCCCGCGGACCGCCTCACCACCCGGCGGCTGGACCACTGGTGGCAGTGGTGCCTGACCTCCGGCCGGGTCGCGGCCCGGCAGGTGCGCCGCGAGTTCCTGGAGGACCCGGACGACGACAACGCACCGGCACTCGTGGCGGCGTTGACGGCCGGACCTGAGATGCGGACCGACCTGGCCTGAGCAGTGACCCGGCGTCCGGGCCGGCCGCACACCGCGGGGCCACCTGCTCGGGGTGACCCGGTGCCCCGTGCAGGCCAGACGGGTGATCCGTGCATGCGGAGACGAGGGTGCGGCCCGCAGGGCGGCGACCGGGCCGCGGGGCTGGGAGGGGGGTCACCCCCCGCCCCACCCCTCCGGTGGCCACTCCGCCACCACCCTTTCTCCCCCCCCCACTCAAAACAGACAA
>NZ_JBVKBA010000021.1:0-122501 GCF_055639175.1 Streptomyces sp. NPDC107546
CGAGTACATCCGGTACGCGGGCGACGCTCCGCCTTGCGATGCACCGCACCGGACGCCGCGAGCTTTCCGGCGAACCTTTCCGGCCACAGCACTAGAGGACGAAGCAGGGGTCGAACGGCGCCTCGGCGCCGTCCGGGGTCAGACCGCGCCGGACGCGCCACTCGTGGTGCCGTTCCGACTCGGCGACGGCCTCGCCGACTGCCTGCGCCTGCCGGGCGCCCGCGAGGCCCTGCCCGGACGCCTGGTAGCCGCCGAAGTGCGCCACCGGGCTCCAGGCGGGGCTGATGGGCGGCAGTTCCTCGTCGAGGCCCTCGTACTCCGCGGCGGCGTACACGATCCGGCCGCCGGTGACCGTGAGGAGCGACTCGATGTGCGGGATGACCGGCTCGGGCGCGGTGAAGTAGTCCTCGGACAGCACCGCCAGGTCGGCGAAGCAGCCCGGACGCAGGACGCCCTTGACGTCCTCCTCGCCGGTCAGTCGGGCGCCGGCGCGGGTGAACATCTCCAGCGCGGTCTGCCGGTCGACCTGGTTCGTCCACGGGCGCAGCGCCAGGTCACCGACCGTGCGGCCGCTGATGAGCCAGTGCAGGGCGACCCAGGGGTTGTAGGTGGAGACCCGGGTGGCGTCCGTGCCGGCGGCGACGGTCAGCCCGCGGTCCAGCATGGCGCGGATCGGCGGGGCGTCCGCGGCGGCGCCGGGGCCGTAACGGCGCAGGAACGCCTCGCCCTGGAACGAGAGCCGGTTCTGCACGGACATGGCTCCGCCGAGGGCGGCGACCCGGTCGAGACTGTCCGGTGAAACGGTCTCCGCATGGTCGAACAGCCACCGGTTCCCGGCCGGGAAAAGCCCTTCCGCGGCCAGCTTTTCGAACACCTCGAGGTCCCGGCGGATGGTGTGGTCATACGTGGCGTGCAGCCTGAATCCCCACCCGTTCTCCATGAGGAGCCGGACCGCCTTCTCGAATTCCGCCTCGTAGTCGGGGCCGAGTTCGGGGCGCGGCTGGGCGAAGTTCTCGAAATCGGCGGCCGCCCAGGTGAGGTTCTCTCCCGCCCCGTTCAGCCGCAGCCATTCGTCCCCGTCCTCGGGTCGGGCCATTTCGATCCAGCGGGTGAGGTCGGCTATCTCCTGCCCGGCCGTCTGCGGGAAGAGGTGATAGGCGATGCGCAGCGACAACTGACCGGCCTCCGCCAGTTCGATGACGGTGCTGTAGTTGTCGGGGAAGTTCTGGAACCCGCCGGCCGCGTCGATGGCCGAGGTCAGTCCGAACCTGTTCAGTTCGCGTAGGAAATGGCGGGTCGAGGTCTTCATGTCCTCGCCCTGGAGCACCGGCGCCTTGGCCAGCGTCGAGTACAGGATGAGGGCGCTGGGCGCGGCCAGCAGCATGCCCGTCGGTTCCCCGTCCCGGCCGCGGACGAGCTGCCCGCCCTTGGGGTCGGGCGTGTCCTTGCCGTAGCCCGCGGCCTTGAGCGCCGCCCGGTTGAGCACGGCCGACTGGTACAGGTGCAGAACGAACACCGGGGTGTCCGGGGCGGCGGCGTTCAGTTCCGCCACGGTCGGCAGCCGCCGCTCGGCGAACTGCTCGGCCGACCAGCCCCCCACCACCCGCACCCACTGGCCCTTCGGGGTACGCGCGGCCTGCTCACGCAGCATCTCCAGGCCCTGACGCAGGCTGCGCACCCCGTCCCAGCGCAGCTCCAATACGTAGTTGAGCCCACCGCGGATCACATGCAGATGGGCGTCGTTGAGGCCCGGGATCACCCGTCGCCCCAGCGCGTCCACCACCTTGGTGGCCGCGCCGATGTGCGGAGCCACGTCCCTGTCGCCGCCCACGACCGTGATGACACCGCCCCGGACGGCGATCGCCTCGGCCTGGGGGCGGTTCGGGTCTCCCGTATGGACCTTGGCGTTGCGGACGACGAGCTCGGCGGCATCGTCGGTGGCTCGGGGAACCAGTCCGCCGACCGGCATTGCTGACATGTGGGTACGACCCCCTCCGGGACTGAACGGATGCGATGTCCGCTGTGGTTGACGTCGGCGGACGAAGAAGAGCGGAGATGTGCGCGTGGACGTCAGCCCGATTCCACGGGCGGACCGCGACCGCTGAGCCACCACGCTAGGCCCGGTGGCAACCGTCGTGTGTCCTCTCAGCGCACCACGGTGTTCCCCACAGCGCACCGAGATGCGCAGGTCGCCGATCGGCGGCGGGGACCGGGCGAGGCCCGTGCGCTGTGGGCACACCGGTCGTGCGCTCAGGGGCAACCGCCGCCACCGCGGCGGCCCTACGGTGACTGTTGGCGGCACCGGAGTGGTCAGCACAGGAACCGGGTCGTTCGCCGGCAGGACCGGCGTCCCCAACGCAATTCGAGGAGTTCCCATGTCCGATGCCGTCGCGCCGGTCCAGCCGGTACTGGAGCCGGCCGCAGCCGAGTTCGCCGAGGCGACCGCCAATCCGCCGTACCTGTTCGACCTGGCCCCGGCAGAAGGGCGCAAGGCCGTCGACGAGGTGCAGTCCGGGGACATCGACAAGCCTGCGATCGACGAGGAGTGGATGACCGTCTCCGGCGGACCGACGGGCAGTGTCCGGGCGCGCATCGTCAAGCCCGCCGGGGCGACCGGAACGCTCCCGGTGATCATCTACATCCACGGCGCGGGCTGGGTCTTCGGCAACGCCCACACCCACGACCGCCTGGTGCGCGAACTCGCCGTCGGAGCGAACGCCGCCGTCGTCTTCCCCGAGTACGACCTGTCGCCCGAGGCCCGCTACCCGGTCGCCATCGAGCAGAACTACGCGGTCGCCCGCTGGGTCGTTCAGGAGGGCGCGTCCAAGGGTCTCGACGGCTCCAGGCTGGCCGTCGCCGGCGACTCCGTCGGCGGCAACATGACCGCCGCCCTGACCCTGATGGCCAAGGAGCGCGGCGGCATCCCGCTGGTCCAGCAGGTGCTGTTCTACCCGGTCACCGACGCGAACTTCGACACCGGCTCCTACCACCAGTTCGCCACCGGCTACTTCCTGCGCCGGGACGGCATGCAGTGGTTCTGGGACCAGTACACGACCGACGAGAGCGAGCGCGCCCAGATCACCGCGTCCCCGCTGCGCGCCACCACCGAGCAGCTGGGGGACCTGCCCCCGGCCCTGGTCATCACCGCCGAGGCCGACGTGCTGCGGGACGAGGGCGAGGCGTACGCCAACAAGCTGCGCCAGGCCGGAGTTCCGGTCACCGCCGTGCGCTTCCAGGGGATCATCCACGACTTCGTGATGCTCAACGCCCTGCGCGGGACCCACGCGGCCGAGGCCGCGATCACCCTGGCGGCGCGCACCCTGCACACGGCCCTGCACACCGCCTGACATCGAGGAGACACGCAGACATGACCACTTCCACACCCACCGTCGTCCTCGTCCACGGCGCCTTCGCCGACGCGGCGAGCTGGTCCGGGGTGATCGAGGAACTGCAGAAGGCCGGCATACCCGTGGTGGCGCCGCCGAACCCACTGCGCGGCCTCGCGGCCGACGCCGCGTACGTCGCCTCCGTGGCCTCCCAGATCGACAGTCCCGTCGTGCTGGTCGGCCATTCCTACGGCGGTGCGCTCATCACCGTGGCCGGTACGACCGAGAACGTCGTCGGGCTGGTATACGTGGCGGCCTACGTCCTGGAGGAGGGCGAGAGCCTCGGCGAGCTGCAGGGCCGCTTCCCCCTCTCACCGCTGGTGAGCAACCTCAAGGAGTGGACGTACCCCGTCCCGGGTGGCGAGGACGCGGTCGAGGTCACCATCGCCGAGGCGGCCTTCCCGTCGGTCTTCGCCGCCGACGTGCCGGCGGAGGTCACGAAGGTCCTCGCGGCGGCGCAGCGTCCGCTGGCAGCCGCGGCTTTCGAGGAGAGGGCCTCCGCCGCCGCGTGGAAGACCAAGCCGTCCTGGGCGCTGGTGGCCGGCGCGGACGAGGCGATCAACCCGGAGGTGGAGCGCTTCGGTGCGAAGCGGGCCGGCGCGACCATCGTCGAGTTGGAGGGCGCGTCGCACGCGGTCGCCGTCTCGCGGCCCAAGGAGGTCGCCGACCTGATCCGGGACGCTGTCCGCTCGACGAGCTGACCGCCGGCACGGACGGCCGCGCGGACGCACTCCCGGATCGCGTCCGCGCGGCCACCGCCACCGAGTGGTGGGGCGGCCCCGGTCACCCGACACTGGAGGAGTGACCGGGCCCAGGCGCCTTGCACCGGCCGCAGGAGGCGGTACGGACGGCACATGGGGGCGGCATCGGCCGCGTCGTCCCCATGACGGGCATCGGCTGCACCGGCTTGGCGGGGCGGCTGGACCGGCATGGCCGGCATCATCTGCACCTGCTCGGCCGACTTCGGCGGCATCGGCCGCATCGGCTCAGGAGACAACGCTGTGACTTCCTTCTCACCCGGCTTCCAGGGCCGCGGGCGGCGCCTCGCGGACCGTCTGCCGCCCGGTCAGTACCCGACCGAGTCCTTCCCCGTGCTGTCGGCGGGCCCCACACCGAGGGTCCCCACCGAGACGTGGTCCTTCACCGTGACCACGGAACTCGGCGCCACACACAGCTGGACCTGGGACGAGATGATGGCCCTGCCGCAGCAGGAGACGACCCATGACATCCACTGTGTGACGCGCTGGTCGAAGTTCGACACGCAGTGGCGGGGCGTTCCCGTCGACGCCTTCCTCGAGGACGTGGAGACGGCCGCGGACTACGCCGTCGTCAGCAGCTACGGCGGGTACACCACCAATCTCCCGCTGGAGGACCTCCTCGACGGCAAGGCGTGGATCGTCCACACCTACGACGGCTCTCCGCTGACTCCCGAGCACGGCGGCCCCGCACGACTGCTCGTACCGCACCTGTACTTCTGGAAGTCGGCCAAGTGGGTGCGCGGACTGACGCTCACGCACGAGGACGAGCCGGGCTTCTGGGAGAGCGTCGGGTACCACAACTACGGCGACCCGTGGCGCGAACAGCGCAACTGGGGCGACTGAGCATGGGCATCGCCTGGCGCCGCGCCCGGCTCCTCGAGCGCCACTCCCAGACCGCCACCGCCCGTTCCCTGGTCCTGACGGTGCCCGGCTGGCCCGGCCACCTGCCCGGCCAGCACGTCGACGTACGGCTCACCGCCGACGACGGCTACCAGGCCGTACGCAGCTACTCCCTGGCCGCGCCCGCCGACGGCGACCGCCTCGAACTCGGCGTGCAGACCGTGCCCGACGGGGAGGTGTCGCCCTATCTGGCCGACGGCCTGCCGGTGGGCGCGGAGGTGGAGGTACGCGGGCCGCTGGGCAACTGGTTCGTCTGGCGGGCCGAGCAGACCGAGCCGGCGCTCCTGGTGGCGGGCGGCTCCGGTGTCGTCCCGCTGGCGGCCATGGTCCGCGCCCACCGCACGGCACGCTCGCGCGGCCCGCTGCACCTGCTGTACTCGGCGCGCACCCCGGAGGACGTCTGGTACCGCGACCACCTGGCCGACGAGGATCCCCTCCTCGACGTCCGCATCGTGTACACACGGCAGACCCCGCCCGGCAGCGCGCGCCCGCCCGGCCGCATCACGCCGGCCGACCTGGACGAGGCGACGGCCAGACTGAAGCCGGCCAGTCCCGTGTACGTCTGCGGGCCCACCGGCTTCGTGGAAGCCGTCGACGACCTGCTGATCGACAGGGGGCGGGACCCCGTCACGATCCGCACCGAGCGCTTCGGATGACCCACCGACCCCGACCGCACGGGAGGTCCTCATGGCAGACGCCACCACCCACCTCGACGGCAACTGCCTCGCCGGCCCGCTCTCGGAGATCCTCTCCGCGGAGCCCACCACGGCCTGGTGGCGGTGCCCGGAGTGCGCGCGGTCGGGTCCGCTCGCCGAACTCCACGTCTACGGCCCCGAACCGGGCCTGACCGCCCGCTGCCCCGGATGCGCCCACATCGCCCTCCGCCTGGTCAGGGACGGCGAACACATCTGGCTCACGCTGGGCGGGGGCACCGGAGCGTTCCGCTTCTCCACGGGTCAGTAGCCGCCCCGCGCCTGCCGCCGGCCCTGAGGGTCCACCAGGGACCGACCGTGGGTGCGACCAGGCGCAGTACGTGTGGGCGAAGCAAGTGAACGGTGTTGCTGGTGAAGCCTGTTCGTGGAGATGCGGCAGAAACCGCAGATGAGGCACCCCTCGACACGTATCGTGTCCGTTATGCGTGCAATTACTGTAAACCGTTACGGTGGTCCTGAGACCCTGGAACTGGCCGAGACCGACGACCCCAAGATCGGACCCGACTCGGTGCTCGTGCGGGTGAAGGCCGCCGGGGTCAACCCGGTGGACTGGAAGATCGTCGCCGGTTATCTCGACCCGATCATGTACGTCCACTTTCCCCTTGTGCCCGGATGGGATGTGGCGGGCGTCATCGAGGCGGTCGGCCTGGACGTCCCGGAATTCTCGGTCGGCGACGAGGTCTTCGGATATGTCCGCAAGGACGAAGTGCAGCACGGCACCTATGCCGAGCTCGTCGCCGCGCCCGTGCGTACCCTCGCGCACAAGCCCGCGTCGCTGAGCTGGCAGCAGGCGGCCGGCGTCCCGCTGGCCGGGCTCACCGCCTGGCAGTCACTGGCCCGGGTGGGGGTCGCCGAGGGCGACACGGTCCTGGTCCACGCGGCGGCCGGCGGCGTCGGCTCCCTCGCCGTGCAGATCGCGGTGGCCAAGGGGGCCCGGGTGATCGGCACCGCCGGCGAACACAACCACGACTTCCTGCGCTCCCTGGGCGCGGAACCCGTCACCTACGGCGACGGCCTGGCCGACCGGGTACGGCAGCTGGCGCCGGAGGGCGTCGACGCGGCCGTGGACTACGTCGGCGGCGACGCGGTCGCCGTCTCCGAGGAACTGCTGAAGGACCGCTCGCGCCTCGCGTCGATCGTCGACCCGGCGGTCACCGAGCACGGCGGACACCACGTCTGGGTCCGGCCCGACAACTCGGACCTCGCGGAGCTCGCTCGACTCGCCGACGCCGGCAAGCTCGATGTCCACGTCGAGCACGCCCTGCCGCTGGCCGAGGCCGCCGAGGCGTTCCGACTCAGCATGAGCGGCCGGACCCGCGGCAAGATCGTGCTCGAGGTCGGCTGATAGACGGTCCGGTGCATGGCCCGCGCCGGCGCACGGGGACCGTCCCGCGGCTGCCGCGGCGGCTGCGCCACACGGCCTCCCCCCGGCTCACGGCAGGGCCGTCCATGGATCGGCGTCCCGGGCCAGATGTCCAGACGCAGTGGCCCGTCGGAGCCGACCCTGCACTCACGCCGCCCCATGCGCGGTCGTCCCGGCGAATGGTCACGTCGCTGACCTTCGGGCCGGGCGCGAGCCTGGTGCTCGGCCCGGTCGAGCGGCGTCGCTCGCTCGACCGGCAGCAGCGGTTGCGCGTGTCCTTGAGAAGGTCCGGCGGATCCGGCTCACATCCGGGCGTACGGCTGGGGCGAGAGCGTCTCGAACGGGAGCCGGACGGTGGTGGCCGTCCCGGTGTCCGCGTTGGACGTGCGCAGGGCGGTCAGTTCATCCGCCGTGAGCGCGCGCCGCACCAGGCGGAACTCGTCCAGGGAGCCCTTGAACCGGTCGTAGCCGTCCGGCCTGGCCCCCAGATGGAGACCGAGCACGGCGAAGCCGTCCTCGTGCGTCACCGAGCCGGCCGGAGCCGTGGCCTCGCCGGGCGCTCCACCGTCCACCGACAGGCTCAGCCTTCCGTTCGTGCGCTCGAGGACCACATGGTGCCAGGCGCCGTCACCGAAGGCGTAGGCCGCGCTGCCGTCGGCGACGTAGACGGTGGTGGTGGCCGTGTCCGTCTGCAGCACGGCGGCGAGCCGGTCCTGGCCCGGCTGGGTCCGCAGCCACAGTTGCCGATCGGTGCTGCCGATGCCGTACGCCCAGAAGACGACCTGGTTGGCGCTCGTCTGGCTCGCCGAGTAGCGCATCCAGGTCGCCACGGTGAAGTCACGGGAGCCGAGGGCCTCGTCCGCGCCGTACGGCACCTCGACCGAGTCGTCCGTGCCGTCCAGCGCAAGCCCGGCGCCGAACCGGCCGCCGCCCGCCGAGGTCGTGGGCCGGGCTCCGCCCCGTACGAAGGCGTGGTTGCAGTGCATCGAAGAGTCCGGGGTCGCGGGACCCGCGGCCGGTCTGACCACCGGATGGGCCTCGGTGTGGCCGTTCTCCATGGACCACGACAGAGCGGGCCTGTCGGCCGGGTAGCCGCCCGTGGAACCGACGACGGAGTGGGCGATCCTCGTCAGCTCGTCCGTCGTGAGCGCCCGCTTGTAGAGCCGGGCCTCGTCCAGGGAGCCGGTGAACACATCGAGGTTGCCCGGCTTGGAGCCGACCCGCAGCCCCTGCGGTGTCGCCGTGGAGGTGAGCGCGCCGGACAGTCCGGTCGTCTCGGCGGCCGTGGTTGCGTCCACGCTCAGTCGCAGGGTGCCACCGCTCCGGCCGACCGCGAGCAGGTGCCAGGCGCCGTCCCCGAAGGCGGCCGACGGGCCGGGGTCGGTCAGCGCCACCTGCATCGCACCCGCGGGCGTCTCGGCCCACGCGAGCAGCCGCCTCTGGGACGGCTGCGCGCGCACCCACAGCGAAGGCGCGCCGGAGACCGAGCCGTAGGCCCACAGCAGCGCGGCGTTCGCGTCGGTCTCGGTCAGGGTGTGCCGGAACCACAGGGTGTAGGTGAAGTCGCCGGAGCCGACGTCGAGCGCCGGGAGATAGGGGACCTCGACGCCGGGCCGGGACGCCGAGACGGAGATCGCGCCCTTGCCGACCCGGCCGGCCACTTCACCTGGCACCCCGCCGAGAAGGGTGCCGTCGGCGCAGTGCCCCGAGACGTCGTCCTCGATCGCGACCGAGGTCAGCGCGGGCACATCGGCCGTGTCGACCACCTGGAACGGCAGCCGCACACCGAGCGAACCGTCCACGGAAGGGGCCGCGTTCGCCGTACGCAACTCGGCGAGCTGGGCATCCGTCAGAGCGCTGCGGTACACCCGGAACTCGTCCAGGCCGCCGCTGAAGGGGTCACCGGCGGCGGTATCGGGCTTGGCCCCGAGCCGGATCCCGTCGACACCGTCGACGCGGTCGGCGCTGACCGATCCGGCCACCCCGGTGGCCTGCGCCGAGGACGTGCCGTCGACCGAGAGCGTGATCCGTCCGCCGCTGCGCACCAGCGTCAGATGGTGCCAGGCGTCGTCGCCGAAGGCGGTCGACGGGCCGGGGTCGGTCAGTGTGACGGAGGCGGTGCCGCCGGTGCCCTGCACCCAGGCGTACAGCCGGTTCTGGCCGGGCTGGGCACGCACCCACACCTGCGGTTTCGCCGCGCCGTACCCGTAGGCCCACAGCAGTACCCTCTGCTGGGTCTCACCGGGCTGCGCCTTGTACTTGAAGAACAGCGAATAGGTGAAGTCACCGTCGCCCGGGTCGATTCCCGGCGTGTACGGCACGTCGGCGTACTCACCGGTGGCGCCGAGGGCCAGCCCCTGGCCCCAGCGGCCGCTGCCGAGCGTCGAACTCCCGGCCAGATAGGCGTCGTTGGCGTTCGGCGTGCTGTCCGGGGTGGTGCGGCCCGCGGCCCGGGAGGCCTGCGGGTGCACCGCGCCGGTGAAGGTACCCGGCACGCCGGCCGCCGCCGGCGTGAAGCGGTTGAAGTAGATGGCGGCCGCGGAGAAGCCGTCGCCGCCCTCGTAGACCAGGCCGATCTCGCCGTCGGTCAGCTCGACCAGGTCCGAGTACCCGGCCCGCTTGGCGTTGATCTGCGCGGCGTCGTGCCAGGTGGTGCCGCGGTCGGTGGAGTAGCGGATCCGCATGTTCTGGCGGTCCGTCGGGTGCGAGGGCGCCGAGAGGACGAGCGTGTCGCCGGGCGTGGCCCGGTACGTCTGCTCCAGCGCCAGGACCGACGCCTGCACCTCGGGCGTGGTCAGCGAGGGCACGACCTGCTGCGCGGGCACGGTCGCGCCGGAGTCGGTGCTGACGGCGTGCGTACGGTGCCCGGACGAGGAGCCGTTGTTGTTGCGGGCGTTGATGTAGACGTTCCCGTTGTCGAGTTCGGCGACGGTGGGCTCGCCCGGCGCCATCCCGGGCCCGGCGGAGTCGGCCGTGGCGCTCGCGAACCACTCGTCGCCGTCGTCGCTGTAGAGCACACCGACGAGCTGGGGGTCCTGACCGGGCTGTGGTGGGGACTCGTACGCCCCCACCACCAGCCGGCCCGCCTTGTCGCCCCGCTTGAGCTGGATGCCGTGCGAGGGTCCGGTGCCGAACCAGCCGTCCTGCGGGTCCGCCAGCCGCGGCAGCGGCTTCGGTGCGCCGAAGGTCAGCCCGTCGTCCGTGCTGCGCTGGACTCGCGGCAGCCGTTTGCCGCCCGGCTCGGCCGGTTCCGACGTGGAGAGCAGATGGACGTCGCCGGTGCGCAGGTCCGCGACGGGTGAGGGATTGCCGCGCGTGTAGGGCGTCTCCGGGTCGGTGTCGCTGCCGGCGAGCGCCACGCGGATGGGGCCCCAGGTGCGGCCGCCGTTGGTGGAGCGGCGGACGACGATGTCGATGGCACCCCGGTCGGCGCAGGAGGGCGAGCGGCGGGCCTCCGCGAAGGCGAGCAGTGTGCCCGCCTTCGTACGGACGATCGTGGGGATGCGGAAACAGCCGTATCCGGCGGTTCCGGAGCGGAACAGGATCTGTTCGGTCCCGATGAGGCCGTCGGCCGACGGCTGGGTACCGCCGGCGGCGGCAGGTGGAGCGACGGCTCCGAGGAGGATCAGGGGCAGGGTGACGAGGGCGGCGCCGAGGGCACGTAAATGTAGCCGGGACACAGCGGTGCAGACCTTTCTGGTGCGGTTGGGACCCGCAGGCGGGACCTGGCCGTGAGCAGACCGCCGCCCGGCCCGCCCCGTCCCCGTGCCGACAGGACGGAAGGAAGCGGGGCGGAGCGGGCGGCGGTGGAGGCGGGGCGTGACGGCCGTGGGGCCGCCACGGCCTCTTCTACGGTGTGATCACTTGGTCGGCGGGGTGGGCAGCTTACTGCCATGGAAGTCCGGAGCGTCGGCCGCGGCGCGCATCGCGCTGAGCGAAGAGGTCTGCTGGACCTGGTAGATGCGGGTCTGGTTGTCGGCGGTACGGAAGGTGTAGGCCCAGGTCGGACCGGTGGGGTTGGTGTAGGTGAAGGCGGTCGGCTCGGTGGCCGACGTTTCGAAGCTCACCTGCTGCCAGGCGCGCCAGGCACCGCTGCCCTGTGCCGTCTCGCCGGTGTTGTGGACGTAGCCGTCGGCGCCGCGGACGACGACCTCGGTGAGGCCGGTCAGCGGGGAGATCACGGCGCTGGGGGAGCCCTGCGCGGTGACGCCGGCGACGGTCTCCCAGACTCCGTAGACCCCGCCCTCGGCGGTCTGAGCGGTGGTGACCACGTTGCCGTTCGCGTCCGTGGCGAAGACACGCATGCGGTAGCCGGGGTAGACGATGACCGACGGCGTGCCGCTGATGGCCTGGGTGCCCATGCCGGTCCACGCCGAGAGCGTGCCCCCCTCCTTGAACAGGGCGGTGGAGAGGGTGCCGTCGGCCTTCCTGCCGAAGAGCTGGATACCGTCGCGCACGGTGACGGCGGTGAGGGGGCCGGTGAAACCGCTGCCGGAGAGCGGCATCCAGCCCATGAAGTCCACGTTGGCGCGCTGCTGGATGCGGTACCAGGGCTTGCCGTCCGCGTCGAGGGCGAACTGGGTCATCAGACCGGTGGGGGTCTTGCCGGTGACGGCGTGCTGCTGCATGGCGCCGGCCAGATCGATCCAGTCGCCCCAGTCGGCGCTGCTCACGGCGGTCTGGTTGCGTTGCCAGACGCTGCCGGAGGTGTTGTGGGCGGTGACGACGACGCGGCCGTCGGTGTGCGCGGACAGCGAGGGCCGGCCGGTGAAGGCCTCCTGGCCGGAGATCACCGTCCACTGGGCGCCGTTGATGTCGGCCGGGTCGGTACGGCCGTGGACCAGGCGGCCGATGTTGTCGATGTAGGCGAGCTCCAGCTTGCCGTCGGACGCCTGCATGACGGAGTCGGGGGTGTACGACTCCAGCGGCACCGGCGTCGCCGCGGGCGTGTGGTTGACGTTGAGCTTGCAGATGTCGGGCGCCGCCGAGACCGAGACGTAGCCGGCCCAGCCGGACGCCTCGACCTGCTTGTTGTAGACGGGCCAGTCGCGGATGTCCTCGTCGAAGCGGTAGTACGCGACCGCGCCGCCGCCCTTGACGCGGAACAGCGTGTCACCGCCGTACGACGGCATGAACTTGGTGTCGCTCCAGTCGGCGGCGGACTCCAGTACATGGCGTTCGATCCAGCGCTGGCTGGTGTAGTCGTAGCGCGAGCGGTAGAGCTTGCCGTCGGTCGCGTCACGGCCGTAGATGACGCCGCGGTCGCCCGCGTAGATCGCGTCGTAGTTCCAGCCCATGTCGACGATCTTGCCGCTGCCCTCGACGAACTCGTTGGCGGTCGCGTCGTAGCGGTACCAGCGCAGGTCGTGGGTGGTGCCGGAGAGCGTCCAGATGTAGCCGCCGCGGTCGATGGTGATGTCGTCGATCCGGTCGGCGGCCCTGAACTGG
Source organism: Streptomyces sp. NPDC107546 (assembly GCF_055639175.1). Classification (NCBI taxonomy): domain Bacteria; kingdom Bacillati; phylum Actinomycetota; class Actinomycetes; order Kitasatosporales; family Streptomycetaceae; genus Streptomyces; species Streptomyces sp. NPDC107546. Next base: position 12,569 of record NZ_JBVKBA010000021.1, read on the forward strand.
GCGAAGCTGGAGCTGATCTTCCGGTGGTGGACGTCCCAGGTGTTGCCGGAGCTGATCCGGTGGCTGTAGTACAGCCCGTCCGACTTGATGCCGTAGAAGGTCGCACCAGGGCCGGCGAGCATGTGGCCGTAGCCGGTCCAGGTGGTGTCGATGGTGGTGCCGGCGGGCAGGGCGTTGCCGACCGCCGGGTCCGGCATGTCGGTTCTGCTGAGCTTGCCGGCGGAGTCCAGGGTGTAGGTGGCCCCGCCGGAGCCGCAGGTCAGCGATACGGCGGCCGCTGCGGGAGCGGAGGGCAGTGCGCCGGTGAGCGGAAGGGCGGTCGCCAGGGCCGTGGCCAGAGCAGTGGCGGAGATGAGTGCACGAGGTGAAATCCGGTTCATGACATGGACGTTAGGAGTCCGACCGTGAACGCTGCCGTTTCAACCAGATGAACAAAGATCTCCAATCAGGATCTCGAAGGTAAACGGATGGTCTCAACGGCCCATGTGCAGTGGCAGATTGACGAAACATCAATTCGACTATCGACCTTTAGGTGATTCGGCGTCTCCTGAAGTGTCAGATGAATGCCGCGTGAACTCCAGCCGTACTTACACTGAATGGCACCCCAGAGGGAACCCATGTCACCTCCCGGCGGAACCCCGCGCACTGAAACCGGCGCCACCAGCGGGCGCCCTGGGGAAGTCACGTATCGAGCCCGAAGGTAATGATCACGTAATGATCACGCCAAGGTGAATGGTCTCGGCATCCAGTCTGCTGAAGAACAGCACCGGCCAGACGATGGCGTCGACCGACTACGGCTATGACACCGACGACCGGCTGACGTCCAAGACCACGGCAGGCACCGCCAAGTCCGGGACCAGCACCTACGGCTACGACGACGCCGGCCGGAGACCACGTTGCCCGGCGCGGTGAGCTTCACGGGCTCGCCGTCGGCGTCGTATGCGGTCGCACATCACGAAGAAGGCCAGGCAGGCGGCCTCCTTCGCGGCCCAGCACAACCCGATCCCGGCGATCCTCGCGGCCACCAAGCCGCTGATCGCCGTCGGCAAGGCGATCGTCACGGCCGACCCGAACCTTCCGGCGATCGTCGTCGGCGCGGCCGTCCAGGTGGTCGCCGATGCCGCCAAGGCCGCGGACGCCATCCGCGACGAGGTCGTCAAGCAGGTCGGCAGCGTCGTGGAGACCGTCTCGGACGCGGTCGACTGGGGCGAGGTCTGGGACGGCGTCAAGACGGTCGGCAACATCGTCGGAGACGTCACCGGCTTCAACGACATCAAGAACTGCGTCACCACGGGCGACATGGAGTCCTGCGCCTGGGCGGCGGCGACCGTGGGCGGCATCGTCCTCGGCGGCGCCGGCGCGGCGGCGGTCCGGGTGGCCAAGGCCGGACGGATGACGGCGAAGGCGGCGAAGTACGCGGACCAGATCGCCAAGGCGGCGGAGAAGGGCAAGAAGGTCCTCGAAGAGGCCGAGTCGGTGGCGGACTGCGTCTCGACCGCCAGGGACGTGGCCTCTCTCGCCAGCGGCAACAGCTTCGTACCCGGTACGGAAGTCGTGATGGCCGACGGCAGCCGCGAACCGATCGAGAAGGTCGAGGAGGGCGACGAGGTCCTCGCCACCGATCCGACGACCGGCAAGACCTCCAAGGAGAAGGTCACCGACACGATCGAGGGCAAGGGCGCGAAGAAGCTCGTCAAGGTCACGATCGACACGGACGGCGACAAGGGCCACGCGACGGACACCGTCACGGCGACCGCGGGGCACCCCTTCTGGGTCCCGGACCTGAAGAAGTGGCTGAAGGCCGGTGAGCTGAAGCCCGGCCAGTGGCTCCAGACGGGTTCCGGTACATGGGTCCAGGTCCAGGCGGTCAGCGCATGGACGCAGCAGGCCGCGGTCTACAACCTGACGGTCGACAGGGCCCACACTTACTATGTGGTGGCCGGGGCCACGCAGGTCCTGGTGCACAACTGCACCGCCAGCCCCCATTCGTTGGAGCGAACGGAACAGCTCGGCGGCACCTTCGACCGTCAACGAGTCGACGAGATCGCCGAAAGCATGAGCAACGACGGCTGGGTCGGAGAGCCCATCGAGGTCTTCGAGCATCTGAACCGGCGCTACGTCATCAACGGCCACCACCGAGTCGCGGCGGCCAAGAAGGCGGGGATCGATGTCCAGTACCGGTCTCTCTCACTCGATGAGATCCAGGCCTACAAGTATCGATCCGCCGACGAGGTGGTCTGGGCGTCTGTCGAAGTGGGCCCGGACTTCCCGGAGGAGCGGAGAGGACGGAGGCGTCGATGACCCAGCCGACCGCGGCTGCCGCCTGTGTGCGTTCCTTCCTGCGGCATCGGAGACGCATCAGAAAGGCGCTGTTGGACAGCTACCCGCGGTTCGACACGCTCGGCCACGTCCTGGAGGCGGTCCGCGCCGGGGAACTGGAACGGAGGGGGCAGTCGGATGCCGGCTACTCATACGCGGTCCATGGGCGCGGCTGCCGGATGGTCGGACCCGATGGCGCTCAGATCGAGGCGGATCTGCTCCTTGACGGGTCGGAGGCGTTCGACGCCTGGCGCCTGGAGGTTTTCGCGCGAAGCGTCGGCATGGTCCCCGTTCCGCCCAGGGACGACCTTGTTCGGGCATGCCGTGACATGACGCGAGAGGGAATCCTCGACGAGCCCGAGCCAGGATGGTTCCGCGTCATCGAATGACGAGTGACGGCTGGGTCGGGTATCTCATCGCGATGGGATCCCCACCCAGAGCTCCCCGGTGGCGGGGTTGACGACCGGTCCTTACCGGCCACGGCTCCGTCACCGGCGCAGCCCTGGCCCGCAGCCCCGTCGTGGGCGCTCTCTCGTTCACCGGCTCCACCGAGACCGGGCGCCGCATCCTGAAGGACGCGGCTGACAGCAACTTCCCACGAGGTGCTGGAGCGGTTCACGATCGCCGCGAAGCGCCTGGTCATCGGCGATCCCGCGGACCCTCGCACTCAGGTGGGGCCACTGATCAACCGGGCGGCCTTCGACCGGGTCGCGGCGGCGGTGGAAGCCGCCCGGGCCGGTGGAGCCCGCATTCACACCGGAGGGCTGCCGCACGGCCTGCCGCAGCGCGGGGCTTACTACCCGCCCACCGTGATCACCCACGCGCCCGAAGGCAGCGACGTGCTCACCAAGGAACTGTTCGGCCCCGTTGTCACCGTCCAGACCTTCACCACCGAAGACGAGGCGATGTACCTGGCGAACGCCACCGAATACGGGCTTGCCGCCTCGGTGTGGACCCGCGACCTCGACACCGCCCTCCGGTTGGCACGCGGCGTCCAGGCCGGCTCGGTCTCCGTCAACGCCTACAGCGAAGGCGACATCACCACACCCTTGGGCGGCTGGAAACAGTCCGGGTTCGGCGGCGTGGAGAAATCGACCAACGCCTTCGACCAGTGGACCCGGGAGAAGACCGTCTGGATCCGCACCCGATGAGATGGCCTTTCGGCTGCCTCACGCTCGTGCTCGTTGAATCCGCCCTTCGTTCGTCCCGCTCCAGCCGCTGCCCGAGGAGCGGGACCCGTCTCCGGGCCCGCACCCGTATGACCGGGGAATTCGGGTATGCCAGGGCCGCTGCGGCACGAGCTGCGCGTGGGGCGGTGGGAGGATGGCTGCATGGACGTGCGAAGCAGGAACCACGTGAGGGTGACCGGCAGGGAGGACGGGCCGGTGGTGGTGCTGTCGCACGGTTTCGGGTGCGATCAGAACATGTGGCGCCTGGTGGTGCCGACGCTGGAGCCGGACTTCCGGGTGGTCCTCTTCGACCACGTGGGGGCCGGTCGCTCGGACCTGTCGGCGTGGAGCGAGGAACGGTACGCCTCGCTGGACGGCTATGCGCAGGACCTGCTGGAGATCTGCCGGGAGCTTGACCTGGGGCCCGTGGTCTTCGTGGGGCATTCGGTGAGCGCCATGATCGGGGTGCTGGCCGCCGGTGTCGAGCCGGAGCGTTTTGCGGGACTGGTCCTGCTCACGCCGTCGCCCTGCTACATCGACGACCCGGCGGCCGGTTACCGGGGCGGTTTCAGCACGGAGGACATCAACGAACTGCTGGAGTCGCTGGAGTCCAATTATCTGGGCTGGTCTGCGGCGATGGCCCCCGTCATCATGGGCAACCCGGAGCGTCCGGAGCTGGGACAGGAGCTGACCAACAGCTTCTGCCGCACCGACCCGAAGATCGCCCGCGTCTTCGCCCGCGCCACGTTCCTGTCCGACAACCGGGCCGATCTGGCCTCGGTGACCGTACCGACCCTGATCACGCAGTGCTCCAGCGACGCCATCGCCCCTGCGGAGGTGGGCGCGTTCGTCCATGCGCAGATCCAGGGCAGCCGACTGGTCACCCTCACCGCGACCGGGCACTGCCCGCAGCTGAGCGCGCCCGAGGCCACCGCTGCGGCCATTGCCGCATTCGCGTCCGAAGTGGGCCGGTGATGTGCGCGACCGGGGACGGCCACGACTTTGATCCGGACCCGAAAAGCGAGCCGGACGATGAGCGGGCCCGGTTCTCCGCCCTGCTGGAGGACAGCGCCGAAGACCTCTACGAGAACGCGCCCTGCGGCTACCTCTCCACCCTGCTGGATGGACAGATCGCCAAGGTCAACGCGACCCTGCTGAACTGGCTCGGCTACCAGCGCGACGACCTGGTCGGACGCAAGCGGTTCGCCGATCTGCTCACCGTGGGTGGCAAGCTGTACCACGAGACTCACTACGCCCCGCTGCTGCGCATGCAGGGCCAGGTCAGCGGCATCGCCCTGGAACTGACGGCCGCGGACGGCAGCCGACTGCCGGTCCTGGTCACCTCCACCGTCAAAACCGGCAGCGAGGGCGAGCCGCTGCTGATTCGGACCACCGTCTTCGACGCCCGCGACCGCCGCGCCTACGAAACCGAACTGCTCCGCGCCCAGCAGGAAGCCGACCGGGAACGTGAACGCCTGCAACGCCTGGCGAGGACGCTCCAGCAGACACTGCTGCCGCCCGCCCTGGAAAGTGTTCCCGGTCTGGATGTGGCCGCGCACTATCACATCGCCTCCATCGACGAGGTCGGCGGCGACTTCTACGACCTCTTCCCCCTCTCCCAAGGCGCCTGGGGACTGTTTCTGGGCGACGTGTGCGGCAAGGGAGCCGCCGCGGCAGCCGTCACCTCCCTGGCCCGCTACACCCTGCGGGCCGCAGCCGTGTACGACCCCGACCCGGCCGTCGTACTCGCCAACCTCAACACCGTCCTGAGCCACGAGAACAAGGGCATCGACCCACGCTTCTGCACCGTCGTCTTCGGCCTGCTCACCCCTTGCGACACCCTCGGGTTCCGGATCGTGCTGGCCAGCGGAGGGCATCCGCCGGCTTTGCTCCTGGGCGCCGCCGGAAGCGCCGACTACCTGCCCACGCCCGGCGGGCAGCTCGTGGGCGTCCTGCCCGACGCCCACATCGCCACCGCCACCGTCCACCTCGCCCCCGGCGACACTCTCCTGCTGTACACCGACGGCCTGACCGAAGCGCGTACCGGCCGATCCGGTGAGCGCTACGGCGACGAGGCCCTGCTGGACTTCGCCCGGGCCCTGGCTCCCACCACCGCACCGGCCGCCATCGATGCGTTGAGCAGCCTGCTCGACACCTTCGGCACCGGCCTGGACGACGACACGGCGGTCCTCGCCGTCAGCGTGCCCCGACGACACAGCGAAGAGCAGGAGTGAGCGACCTGACCATCCACACCGGCACTCGCCTTCGGGTGCGGAACGACACCGTGGACAGCCCGGCAGCCGAGGCAAGGCATCGTAGTAGGGCGGGCGGACCCGGCGACCGAGAGGTCAGTGCTCGGCTGCCGGGCATGGAGATCGGCAATCGGGCAATGCGCCAGGTGTGATACGCGTCGGAATCGTCGTCCTGACTCTGGTGACCGCTTTGGGGGCTTTGGCCGCAGCGGTAGGGATCTCGCCCTTTTGGTGGTTCGCGGCCCTTCCGCTCACGTTCGTGGGCTTGCTCGGTGCCTGGGACCTGGTGCAGCGTCGGCACTCGGTGCTGCGCAACTATCCCGTCCTCGGCCATGCCCGCTTCCTCATGGAGCGCATTCGCCCGGAGCTGCAGCAGTACTTCATCGAGCGGAACTACGACGGGCGTCCCTTCGACCGGGACGTGCGCAGCATCGTCTACGAGCGCGCCAAGGGTACCGACGCCGAGGAGCCGTACGGCACCGAACGGGACGTGTACCAGCCCGGTTACGAGTTCCTGGTCCCGTCGATGGCGCCCTGCCCGGTGCCGAAGACTCCGCCGCGTGTGCGGATCGGCGGCCCGGACTGCGGCCGGCCGTACGACATGGCACTGCTGAACGTCTCGGCGATGAGCTTCGGCTCGCTGTCCGCCAATGCGGTGCTCGCGCTCAACGGGGGCGCGGCTGCCGGGGGTTTCGCCCAGGACACCGGTGAGGGCGGGCTGTCCGAGTACCACCTCCGCCCGGGAGGTGACCTCATATGGGAGATCGGCACCGGGTACTTCGGCTGCCGCACCGAGGACGGCGATTTCGACCCGTCCGAGTTCGCCGACAAGGCCGCGCATGATCACGTCAAATGCGTGTCTCTGAAACTGTCGCAGGGCGCGAAGCCCGGCATCGGCGGCGTCCTGCCGGGAGCCAAGGTGAACGCCGAGATCGCCCGGGTCCGGGACGTGCCCGAAGGACGGACGGTCGTCTCCCCGCCGTATCACCGGGTGTTCTCCACCCCGCGGGAACTGGTGCGCTTCGTCGCCCGCATGCGCGAGTTGTCCGGTGGCAAGCCTGCCGGGTTCAAGCTGTGTGTGGGCTCGCGCCGGCAGTTCCTGGCCGTGTGCAAGGCCATGCTGGAGGAGGGCACGGCGCCTGACTTCATCGTGGTGGACGGCGCCGAGGGCGGGACCGGCGCGGCGCCGCTGGAGTTCGCGGACCATGTGGGCAGCCCGCTCACCGAGGGTCTGCTCACCGTGCACAACGCCCTTGTGGGCACGGGCTTGCGCGACCGGATCAAGGTCGGGGCGAGCGGCAAGATCGCCACAGGTGCCGACCTGGTCAAGCGCCTGGTGCAGGGCGCCGACTACGGCAACGCCGCGCGGGCGATGATGTTCGCCGTCGGCTGCATCCAGGCCCAGAGGTGCCATACGAACACCTGCCCCACCGGCGTCACGACCCAGGACCCACGCCGTGCCCGCGCCCTGGACGTCCGCGACAAGACGGCGCGCGTCCGGCGTTTCCAGGAGGCGACCGTGGCCGGCGCGTTGCAGATCATGGCATCCATGGGCGTCACCGATCCCGCGGAACTGCGTCCGCACATGCTCCGCCGGCGCGTCGACCCCTTCACCGAACGCTCCTACGAGGAGCTGTACGAGTGGCTCGAGCCGGGGCAGTTGCTCGCCGTGCCACCGGCCTCCTGGGCGGCCGACTGGAAGGCCGCAGACCCCGACCGTTTCACCGTGTGACCTGGAGGACTCGTGGCCCGTACTGTTGCCCGTGTCATTGTGGACGCGCTGAGCGAACTCGGCGTGCGCCACGGCGGTGCGCCACGCACTGGGCCGCAAGGGCGTCGCCGTCCTCACCGTGCCGGGCGACCTGGGCGAGCAGGAACTGACCGCCGACCGGCCGAGCCGGTTCTCCCTGAACGCTCCGGTGAGCCGGCCGGAGGAGTCCGCCGTCCGTCGCGCCGTGGAACTCCTGGACCGCTCCGAACGGATCACCCTGCTCGTCGGGCAGGGGGCCCGCGCCGCCCGCGAGGACGTCCTCACCCTCGCCGACCGCCTGGCCGCACCGATGGTCCTCACACTGAAGGCCAAGGCGGGCTTCGAGGGTGACAGCAACCCCTTCCAGGTCGGCCAGACGGGGCTGATCGGCAATCCCGCCGCCGCGGCGGCGCTTCAGGACGCGGACACCCTGCTGCTGCTCGGCACGGACTTCCCCTACCTGGACTGGTATCCCGAGGGCCGGACCGTGATCCAGGTGGACACCGAGGCCACCCACATCGGACGCCGGGTACCGGTCGACGTCGGGCTCGTGGGGGACACCCGCGCCACCGTACGCGACCTCCTGGACCACCTCGCCGCCATGCCCGCCGGGTCCGAAGCCGCGCGCGACCGCTCGCACCTGGAGAAGGCGCGCGAACGCTTCGACCGATGGCGCACCGGTCAGGCCCGACTCGCCGACCCCCGGCACGACAAGGGCCTCGTGGGCCGCCTCCGCTCCGCGCTGGACAACCGTGCCCACGACATCCGCCCCGAGGCGCTGGCCGCGGCCGTCGACCGTGTCGCGGCCGATGACGCAGTCTTCACCTCCGATACGGGCATGGCCACGGTGTGGCTCTCGCGCTTCGTGGAGATGCGTGGTGAGCGCCGCCTCATCGGCTCCTACAACCTCGGCTCGATGGCCAACGCCATGCCCCAGGCTCTGGGCGCCCAGTGCCTGGACCGCGAGCGCCAGGTGGTGGCCTTCTGCGGCGACGGCGGACTGGGCATGCTCCTCGGCGACCTCATGACCCTGAAGACATACCGCCTTCCCGTCAAACTCGTCGTCTTCGACAACCGCCGGCTGGGCATGGTGAAACTCGAACAGGAGCAAGCGGGTCTGCCCGAGTTCGGCACTGTGCTCGACAACCCCGACTTCGCCGCGGTTGCCGAGGCCATGGGCATCACCGGCATCCGCGTGACCGACCCGGCCGAAGTGGAGAGCGCCGTGCGACGTGCCTTGCGCAGTCCGGGCCCGGTCCTGCTCGACGTCCTCACCAACCCCGACGAGATCGCCGTTCCGGCCAAACCGACCGTCGAGCAGGGTTGGGGGTTCGCCGTGGCCAAGGTGAAGGAAGTCGTACGGAGCCACGGAGAGCCGAGCGAGGACTGACGGACGTTCGAAGATTGCAGGTCGGCGGGCGGGGTATGCGCGTGCTTGCCGGAGCACGGACCGGCGAGGACAAGGCCGATCGACTGGGAGGGGCGCATGATGCCGACGACGACCGAGCAGACGGTGGACGTTCCGGAGATCGCTGACCCTTCCAAGGTCGCGCCGAAGGACGCGCGGGAGCTGTCGAGGCTGTTCTTCGACCAGTTGGCGGTGCTGGAGGAGGGGACGCCCGAATACCAGTACGCGCGGAACACGCTGATCGAGATGAACATGTCCCTGGTCCGCTACGCGGCCGGCCGGTTCCGCAGCCGGGGGCCGGAGGAGATGGAGGACATCGTCCAGGTCGGCATGATCGGCCTGATCAAGGCCATCGACCGGTTCGAGCTCTCCCGGGAGGTGGAGTTCACCTCCTTCGCCGTTCCCTACATCGTCGGCGAGATCAAGCGGTTCTTCCGTGACACCTCCTGGGCCGTGCACGTTCCGCGCCGACTCCAGGAGGCCCGCGTCCAACTCGCCCGTGCCAACGAGGAACTGCGCAGCCGACTGGGCCGGGTACCGACGACCAAGGAGCTTTCCGAGCTGATGAGTCTTGCGGAGGAGGAGGTCGTCGAGGCCCAGCTCGCTTCCAACGGCTACAGGTCGGCCTCCCTGGACGCGGCGATCAACGGCAGCGAGGACGGCGAGGCCGCGCTGGCGGACTTCATCGGCGACGAGGACGCCGCGCTCGGCCTGATCGAGGACTTCCACGCCCTCGCGCCGATGATCGCCGAACTCGACGAACGCGACCGCAAGATCATTCACTGGCGCTTCGTCGAGGAACTCACCCAGGCCCAGATCGCCGAACGGCTCGGCGTCTCCCAGATGCACGTCTCCCGGCTCATCTCCCGTCTCCTGGGCCGCCTGCGCGAAGGCATGCTCAGCACCGCCTGATCCGCCGGAGGCCCGGCAGTCGGGCGACAGCCCGGTGTCCTCGCGGAGCGGAGCAGCTGACGGACGTAGCGCTTCACTGTCCCGGGTCCCGCAGTTGGGACCCCGCAGCTGCGGAGTGCGGCCCGCGGCTTGATGTCCCTGGGCTGGACGAGCGTCGTCTTGACGGGAGTCGCCTGAGCGCGGGCCGAGCCGAGGGCACCGACGATCGTTTCGGAACGCTGCCAGTCACGGGTCGGCGCACCATCGACCGCAGATGGGACCGCAGGACCGTGGTCGAGGTGGTGGTCACCGAGAGCAGCAAGTACTGCTGCCCCAAGTCCGCCTCCCCGGGGGCATGCGAGGGCGGTCCGGGCTTCTGCAAAACACCCGGGGAGGGGTCGGCTACGGCTCCTCCGACGACACCGACTCGATCATGGCCATCCACCGTGCTCACGAGCTGGGTGTGATCCACTTCGAGATCGACATCACGGCGCGACGTCATGTCTTGTGTTAGTCTCATGCGTTTGCGTGGTCGTCGCGGTGGGCGGTTCTGCGTGTTCGGTTCCGCTTGTGCGTGGGCTGTTCAATCCTGCCGGGCCTTCCTCGGTACGTTCCTCTGCGGAAGGCTGTTCATGAAGCATCGCGATGACTCCGGCATGGCTCACGGCGGTCCCGTCCAGCCCGAGGCCACGACCCCGGCGCTGCCCCCGGCTGTCTCCTTCGCCGGTCTGGAACTGCCCGTGGAGGTGCTGCGGACACTGAGCGGACTCGGGGTGCGCGAACCCTTTCCGATCCAGGCCGCCACACTGCCCGATGCCCTGGAAGGGCGCGACGTCCTGGGGCGCGGGCGCACCGGATCGGGCAAGACGCTCGCCTTCGGTTTGCCGCTGCTGACACGTGCGGCCGGGCGGCGCGCCGAACCGAAGCAGCCCCTCGCTCTGATCCTTGTGCCCACCCGGGAGCTGGCCCAACAGGTCACCCAGGCGCTGGCGCCGTACGCCGAGGCACTGCGGCTGCGGATGACCACGGTCGTCGGCGGCATGTCGATCGGCCGGCAGGTCGCCGCGCTGCGTCAGGGAGCCGAGGTGGTCGTCGCCACCCCCGGACGCCTGCACGACCTGATCGAGCGCAACGCCTGCCGCCTGGGACGGGTAAGGATCACCGTGCTGGACGAGGCCGACCAGATGTGCGACTTGGGATTCCTGCCGCAGGTTGTCGACGTCCTAGACCAGGTGCACCCCGACGGTCAGCGGATGCTGTTCTCCGCCACTCTGGATCGCGACGTCGATCAGCTGGTCCGCCGCTACCTCCACGACCCCGTCGTCCACTCGGTCGACCCGTCCGCGGGCACGGTCACGACGATGGAGCACCACGTTCTGGTCGTCCACGGTCCTGACCGCTACGCCGTCACCACGGAGATCGCCGCGCGCGACGGCCGCGTACTGCTGTTCCTCGACACCAAGCACGCCGTCGACCAGCTCACCCGGCACCTGCGGGCCAGCGGGGTGCACGCCGGGGCCCTGCACAGCGGCAAGTCCCAGCCACAGCGCACAAGGACCCTGGCGCAGTTCAAGAACGGCCAGATCACCGCTCTGGTGGCGACCAATGTCGCGGCCCGTGGCCTGCACGTCGACGACCTCGATCTCGTGGTCAACGTCGACCCGCCCACCGACCCCAAGGACTATGTGCACCGGGCGGGCCGCACCGCCCGCGCCGGTGAGTCCGGCAGCGTGGTCACGCTCGTGCTGGCGGGCCAGCGCCGCGAGACGAGCCGAATGATGGCCGGGGCCGGCATCGAGGCAACCGTCACCAAGGTGCGCTCGGGCGAGGCGGAGCTGAGCCGGATCACCGGCGCCAAGGCTCCCTCCGGGATCCCGCTAGACGGCGGCCCCGCCGTCCCCCGGCCCAAGAACACCAACGTTCCCTTCCGCGGCCTCGGCACCAGCAAGGACACCTCCCGCGTCGCCGCAGGCAAGTCCCGCAAGGCCGGCGAGGCCCGCAAGCTCGCCGAGGCCCGCAAGGCCGCCCTCGTGCGTCGCAACGGCTGAGGGGCGTTGCCCAGGCAGTGAACGTCCTGGCCACGGGATCGACAACCCTCGGCCCGGCCCGAAGCCGTCCTGTGCGCCTCACCTACGAAGCGAACGCCCTTGGCCGCGAGAGGGATACCCGCCGAAACGGAGCAGGACGATGTTGCCGGCGCCCCGCACTGCGCCCGGCATGACAAGCTGTGGTTGCACACCCCCGAACCAAGGAGGTCACCATGACCGCAGAGCCCGTATCTACTGAAGGTTCGGAGCCGGCTGCCCCCGAGACGTCCCCTTTGGCGCCGGACAGCGACGGCAACTACGACCTCAAGCGCAAGTTCCGCGAAGCCCTGGCGCGCAAGCGCGGTGCGCAGGCGGACGCCGCCGATGTTGCCGCCAACCCCGATGCGTCGAAAGTGCGTGCGGCGCACGGCCCGGCTTCGAGCCAGCGGTCGTTCAGGCGTAAGAGCGGCGGCTGAGTCGATCAGTCCCGCGATCTGGCCGCTCAACCAGCACTCTGAGCGCCACTCACTCGCGCGCCCCGTGCAGTGGCCCGCAACGCGCGTAGGCCCTGCGCGCGTTGCGGGTGAGGCGTAGCCGGCGGTCTCGCCGGTGGGAAGGGCCAAGCTGCGGCTGGCGCGGGTCGGTGGCGCCGACGCACTCGGATTCCGGTCGGTGCCCGGTGTGACGCCGGCGTGTCCGGCCATGAAGCCGGCGTCACCACCGGAGCCGTCCCCGCGCGTGGCGTGCCGGCGGCGCCGCCGGTCCGCGACACCGAGAAACTCGCAGTAGGCCGCCGCACGGACCGCGGACACCGCGCCCGGCGGCGGACATCACCTCCGACTCACCACCGCGATACGCCGGTTCGTGGCGGTGCAGGGTCTCGGGGGGGGCGAGGCTCGCAACCTTGCGGTGTGGCCCATTGCCGCCCGCTGACCGTTTCGGCCATCGCGCCACCCGATGTCTCATCAGGCAAGTCCGTCGGTGACGGTGAAGGCGAGGAGGGAGGCGGGGTGCCGTCCTTGCGCCGGGACACGTCGGCTACGTGGACACCGACATGGCCCGCCATGTCAACTGGGCCCAAGACAGGTCAGTGTGAGTCCTCAGACACCCGGCGACAGCTGACCACACATGCGAAACGTTGTAGCCTCCGGGCATCGCCCTTGACCTGCAAAAGCAGGCAGGGAGCAGGACGAATCGGGAGTTTCTTCGTGTTTCGTACAGTATTCAAGTCCAAGATCCACCGTGCCACCGTCACCCAGGCCGACCTGCACTACGTGGGATCGGTGACCATCGACGCCGACCTCCTCGACGCCGCAGACCTGCTCCCCGGGGAGCTGGTCCACATCGTCGACATCACCAACGGTGCCCGCCTGGAGACCTATGTCATCGAGGGCGAGCGCGGCTCCGGTGTCATCGGCATCAACGGGGCCGCGGCCCATCTCGTCCACCCCGGCGACCTCGTGATCATCATCAGCTACGCCCAGGTCTCCGACGCCGAGGCTCGGACCCTGCGACCGCGGGTGGTGCACGTGGACGGCGAGAACCGGATCGTGGCCCTGGGGTCCGACCCGTCCGCCCCGGTACCGGGTTCCGACCAGGAGCGCAGCCCGCAGGCCGTGGCCGCCGGGTGACCGCGCGCACCGGCCCGCTGGCCCTGCTGCACACCTCACCCGTCCACGTCCCCGTGTTCGAGGCCCTGCGTGACGCGGCCCATCCGGGCCTCGGCCTGACGCACCACGTGGCGACGGAGCTGCTGGACCGCGCCCGCGCGTGCGGCCCCGGCGCCGTGGCCGACGACGTCCGGGACCTCTTGCGTGGGGCCGTCGCGGCGGGCGCCCGCGCCGTGCTGTGCACCTGCTCGACCATCGGCGCGGTCGCCGAGCGCGCGGACGTCGGTGTGCCGGTGTTGCGCGTGGACCGGCCGATGGCCGCGGCCGCGGTGGCCGCAGGGCCCCGGATCGTCGTCGTCGCCGCGCTGGAGAGCACCCTCGGGCCGACGGTCGCCCTGGTGCGCGAGGAGGCGGCCGGCCGAGGTCCCGTCGAACTGCGCACCCTGCTCGTCGACGACGCCTGGGCGCGTTTCGAGGCCGGGGACACCGACGGCTACCTCCGCGTGATCGCCGACGCCGCCGACTCGGTCACCGACGCGGACGCGATCGTCCTCGCTCAGGCGTCCATGGCTCCGGCACGCCACCTGACCACGACCACCGTCCCGGTCCTGTCGAGCCCGGAGCCAGGGCTTTCCGCTGCGGCCATCGCGGCGGCACATGGTCCGCGGGACGGTTCACACGGCCCTCGGGACGGTGCGCAAGGCTGACCGGTGACCGGTGACCGGTGACCGGTGACCGGTGACCGGTGACCGGCGACCGGTGACCGGTTGGTGACCGGCGCCGCCGTGCGGTGTGCCCGACCGGCCGCGGCGGTCCGCGGTGGCCCGGTCGGGCCCCGCCCGTCCCGCGACGGGGTGAGTGCCCGTATGGCGGCCGGGTACCCGGGGGACAAGTCCAGGCCGACGTACGACTGGCTGGAGGACACGATGACGCATCCGTTCCCCGATCCCGCGCAGCCGGGACCACCACCCGGACCGGGACCGACCCCGGGACCGGAGCCGACACCCGAACCGGGCCCCACGCCGGGGCCTGAGCCCGCGCCCCCGGAACCGGGTCCCGCGCCACCGGGACCCGAGCCGACACCTCCGGCACCCGGCCCCACGCCACCGGGACCCGAGCCGGTGCCGCCGGGACCGGGCCCCGACCGCCCGCACCCCGAACCGGGCCCCGACCGCCCGCACCCAGGTCCGGGGCCGGTGCCCACTCCGGAGCCGCCCCCGTCGCCGATCCCGAAACCGCCGGGCCCGGACCCCGTCCCCGAACCCGGAGAACCGGGACCGCCCCTTTCGTAGGACGACCCGGCACGGAAAGCATGTCGGCCCGGCGCACGGGCGGAAAACCCGTGCACCGGGCCACTACCGTGCACCGGGCCACCACCGTGCCCGGCCACTGCCGCACCCCGCCGCTGCCGTGCCCCGGCCACTGCCGCACCGGGCCGCTGCCGTGCCCGGCCACTGCCGTGCCCCGGCCACTGCCGTACCCGGACGCCGACACAGCGGCACGAGGGACCGGCGACTCCAGAGCCGCCCGCGCCTGATGCCCCGAGCTGCCCGACCTCTGAGCCGCCCCGCGCCCTATGCCTCGACCTCGGACCGGTCCCCGCCCCACAGCGTGTGGAACGACCCCGCACGGTCCGTCCGCCGGTACGTGTGCGCGCCGAAGAAGTCACGCTGCCCCTGGGTCAGCGCGGCCGGCAGCCGCTCCGCGCGCAGGGCGTCGTAGTAGGCGAGGGCCGCGGAGAAGCCCGGCGTCGGCACGCCTTGGCGCGTCGCGGCCACCAGGACCTCGCGCCAGTCGTCCTGCGCCGCGGTGATCTCCTGCGCGAACGTCTCGTCCGACAGCAGGCTCGGCAGGTCCGCCCGGGCGTCGTACGCCGCGCGGATGCGGTCCAGGAACGCGGCGCGGATGATGCAGCCACCGCGCCAGATGGACGCCACCTCGCCGAGGTCGATGTTCCAGTCGTACTCCGCGCTGCCCGACGCGATCTCGTGGAAACCCTGCGTGTACGACACGATCTTCGACGCGTACAGCGCCTGCTCCACCCGGTCCGCGAAGGCCGCCGCCTCGGACTCGCCGAGCGGCGACGCCTTCGGCCCGGCCAGGCCCCGCGACGCCTCGCGCAGCGCCGTGTGCCCGGACAGCGAGCGGGCGAACACCGCCTCCGCGATGCCGGACACCGGCACGCCGAGGTCCAGCGCGATCTGCACCGTCCAGCGGCCGGTGCCCTTCTGCTCCGCCTGGTCCAGGACCACGTCCACGAACGGCTTGCCCGTCGCCGCGTCCACGTGGGAGAGCACCTCCGCCGTGATCTCGATCAGGTACGAGTCCAGGCGGCCGGTGTTCCAGGTGCGGAAGATCTCCGCGATCTCGGCGGGGGAGTAGCCGGCGACGTCACGCAGCAACTGGTACGCCTCACCGATCAGCTGCATGTCGGCGTACTCGATGCCGTTGTGGACCATCTTCACGAAGTGCCCGGCGCCGTCCGGGCCGACGTGGGTCACGCACGGCGCGCCGTCCTTCGCCTTCGCGGAGATCTTCTCCAGCATCGGGCCCAGCGACTCGTACGATTCGACCGAGCCGCCCGGCATGATGCTCGGCCCGTGCAGCGCGCCCTCCTCGCCTCCGGAGATGCCGGTGCCGACGAAGTGGATGCCCCGCTCCCGCAGTTCCTTCTCGCGGCGGCGGGTGTCCGCGAAGTGCGCGTTGCCGCCATCGATGATCATGTCGCCGGGCTCGAGCAGCGGCGCGAACTCCTGGATCACGGCGTCCGTCGGCCCGCCCGCCTTCACCATGATCATCAGGCGCCGGGGCCGCTCCAGCGCCGCCACGAAGTCCTCCGCGGACTCGGTCGCCACGAAGTCGCCCTCGTGGCCGAACTCCTTCACCAACTCATGGGTCCGTGACACGGTCCGGTTGTGCAGGGCGACCGCGTAGCCGTTGCGCGCGAAGTTACGGGCGAGGTTGCGGCCCATGACCGCGAGACCCGTGACGCCGATCTGGGCTGAAGTGCTCATAACGGTTGGCTCCTAGAAGTCCTGGAATCGGCGGTGCCGGTTCTGTCCGGACGACATCATCGAAGGGTGGTGCCGTTTGTGCTGGTCAGTATTGCCCGGTGACCATCGTGACGCGCCGGTACACCCGCCGCACATCCGGAATCTACCGCCGCACTTCCGGGATCCTCCGCCGAGGAGGAGGCGCCACGCGCACCGGCAGTTCCCTCCGGCAGCCGCAACCAGGCGCGAATCCCAGCCAGTTGACGCGACGGAGCGACCGATTCCCCGTCTTGTCATGGCCTGTTCGCGGCGTCTACTTTTGCCCCTCCTGACGCATGTCGAGGGGGCTTTCCATGGCCGTACGCGGCCGGCACCGCCGGTATCAGCCGACAAGGATCAACCGCGCCTCGCTCACCGTCACGGCGGGCGGCGCCGGCATGGCACTCCCGCTCATCGGCACCGGCGTCGCGCACGCGGCCGACGTGGACACCTGGAGCAAGGTCGCCGCCTGCGAGGCCAGCGGCGACTGGGGCATCAACACCGGCAACGGCTATTACGGGGGACTGCAGTTCACGCAGTCGACCTGGGCGGCCTACGGGGGGACGGCGTACGCGCGGCGCGCGGACATGGCCACCAGGGACCAGCAGATCGCCGTGGCCGAGAAGGTCCTCAAGGGACAGGGGCCCGGCGCCTGGCCGGTGTGCTCCGTACGCGCGGGTCTGACCCGGGGCGGATCCGACCCCGACGCATCGGCGGCCGGATCCGCCCCGGCGACCGTCGAACGTTCCCTTCGCGACGTGAAACCGCAGACCACGCCCCAGTCGCAGGCGGGCACCACCGAGATGTACACCGTGGTGCACGGCGACACACTCTCCGGCATCGCCGACTCCCACCACGTCCAAGGCGGCTGGCAGGGGCTGTACGCGGCCAACCGGACGACGGTCGGCGCGGACCCGGACCTGATCCTGCCCGGCCAGCGGCTGAACCTGCGGGCCAAGGCGGTGGCCAAGGCTCCGCCGCATCCTGAGGCCGCGCCGGAGCGAACCCGCAGGGCGTCCGAGGCGACGCACAAGACGTCCGAGCGGACTCACAAGACGTCCGAGGCGACCCGCAGGACGTCCGAGGGAACCCATAAGTCAAGCCCCCGGAAGGCGCCTTCGCATCACAGCGCCACCACCCACTCGATGGTGGCCCCGGTGAACGCCGCCACGGGCACGCAGTACCACGCCGCGGGGTCGGCGTGGTCGAAGGGCTACCACACCGGCGTCGACTTCCCCGTGCCGACCGGCACCTCCGTGCGGGCGGTCGCGGCCGGGCAGGTGGTCGGCGCCGGCTGGGGCGGCTCCTTCGGCTACCAGGTGGTCATCCGGCACGCCGACGGCCGCTACACGCAGTACGCCCATCTGTCGGCGATCTCCGTCAGGGACGGGCAGAGCGTGGTGGCCGGCCAGCGCATCGGCCGTTCCGGCTCCACGGGCAACAGCACGGGCCCGCATCTGCACTTCGAGGTGCGGACGGGGCCCGCGTTCGGCAGCGACATCGATCCGGTCGCCTATCTCCGTGCGGGTGGCGTCGCCGTCTGACACCGGTCGGTCCGGTGCCGTCCGACGGGACCGGACCGGTCAGGACCCGACCCGAGCGCCATGCCGGTCCATGACGGGCGCCGGAATGAACACGCCGGTGCGCAAGGGGCCGTACGCGTACGACGGCTCGTCGTACGCGGCGGGATCCCAGTCCTCGTGCGCCTTCTGAACCGTGTCCTGCTCGCCCGGCACGGTCTTCCGCACGGGCATCGCGGGCTCCGGGAACGACCGCGGCTTCGGCCACGGCGCGCTCACGGCCTCCGTGACGGCCTCGCCGACCGCCGTCGGGCGCCGCTCGCCGTCGATCCGCTCCGTGGTCAGCAGGATCAGTCCGCCGGCGGCGAGAACACCGCAGACCAGGGCGAGCACGGTGCCGGTGGTGCCGTAGCGGAAGGTCTCGCCGAACAGGGTGATGCCCACCGCGGCCGCCGCCACCGGATTGACGACGGTCAGCGTGGCGAGCGGTGCCGCGAGGCCCGCACCCCGGTAGGAGGCCTGCGACAGCAGCAGACCGGCCGTCGCGAGGACGCCTATCGCCACCAGGCTCGGCAGGTCCCCGAGGGAGACCCCGCCGGTCCAGTCCACCGCGACCATCTTGGTGAACACCGACGACATGCCGAACGCGCCACCGGACGCCACCGCCAACAGCACGCTGCGCACCGCCGGATGCCGGCGCGTCGCCCGCCCCGTGACCATCAGCGCCATCACGCCACCGGCGGTGACCAGGGCCAGCGTCATCCGCTGGGCGTCACCGAGGGAGTGCGTGTCGGAGGCCCCGACCACGGACAGCAGGCCCGCGAGGCCCACGGTCGCCATGACGGCACCGCGCCAGGCGGTCGTCCCCGCCCGGCGACCCACGTACAGGGCCGCCATCGGCAGCGCGAACACGATGGTCAGCGCTCCCAGCGGCTGGACCAGGCTCAAGGGGCCGTAGGCGAGCGCCGCCACATGCAGCAGTCCGCCGAGACCGTTCAGCACGACCGCCGCCCACCAGGCCGGCCGGCGCAGCGGCGCGTAGGGCCGGTCGGGCGCGGACACGGCGACCTGCTCCTGCACGATCGCCCCGCCCGCGTACGCTACGGCGGAGACGAGCGACAGGAGCACGGACAACGCGAGGGCGCTCATGAGCGGCTCCTTCGCGTGGGGCCGGAGCGGGCGGCCCGGCGCGACGAACGGTCTTCCTGCATGGTCAACACGATGCCGCCCGAGGCTGTTCCCCGTCGTCGTCCCTGAGCACTCATTGAGTCATACTGCCGATGGAGTACGAGAGCGTTTCTCTCATCCCCAGGAGGGGTGCCGACGGGCAGGTCCCCCTAGGTCGGAGCCCGGAGCCCGGAGCCGGCAGCACGCGACGCGCTTGGTAGTACTGATCCCGTGGACCTCGACCCCGACCTCTCGGCGCTCGGCGCGCTCGGCGGCTTCTTCGTCCTGCGCACCGGAGCGCCGCCGCGTGGGGGGTTGCCCACGCTGGCGCAGGCGTACGCGTCCGAGTCGCCGGAGGGCGGCACCGATCCGCTGGCCACGCGCGTCCGCAAGGTCGCGCACAGTCTCCGGGCACCGGAACTCCGGGTCGCCGCCTCCCTCACCCACCAGGGCCTGGCGGCCCGGATCTGGTCCGTCGCGCTCGGCTGTGCCGCGCTGTACGGGCGGGTGCCCGCCCTCGATCCCCGGCTGCTGCGCTGGGACCCGGAGGCCGGCGTGCCCGACGACCTGTGGCTGAGCGAGGTGCGTCCGCTGCCCGTCGTCTCGCTCGACACGGTCGTACGTGAGGGGCACCTGGTGCCCCTCACGGCCGCCCTGAGCGCGCGCCACAGCGTCTCCGCACGGCTGTTGTGGGGCAACGCGGGCTCCGCGCTCGCCGGCACCGTCCGCATGGTCGACCGATGGGCGCGGGAGACCGGCCGTACGGATGTGGCGGAGCGGGCCCGCGCCCTCGCCCAGGGACTGTTCGCGCACCCCGACCTGTCCGGCACCCTGGACCCGGCCACCGGACGCCGCCGCAGCTGCTGTCTCTACTACCGGCTGCCCGCGGGCGGACTGTGCGGCGACTGCTGCTTCGACCGCCCGCCCGGGCAGGAGTGAACACGGGTGGTCTTCCGCAACGGCCGCATCTGGGTGACCATGTGGGAACCAGCCGCTGAGACAGGGGGTACCGGGTGCGTGTGGGACTGCTGACCCGGGAGTACCCGCCGGACGTGTACGGCGGTGCGGGCGTCCATGTCGAGTTCCTCGCCCGGGAGTTGCGCTCCCTCGTCGACCTCGACGTGCACTGCTGGGGTGAGGGCGGCGCGGGCGGCGTCATACGCCACCGGCCGTGGACCGGCCTCGACTCGGCCAACGACGCGCTGCGCACCTTCTCGGTGGACCTGGCCATGACCGCCGCACTGCAGGGCCGCGAGCTGGTCCACTCGCACACCTGGTACGCCAACCTCGCCGGCCACCTCGCCAAGCTGCTGTACGGCATCCCGCACGTGATGACCGCGCACTCGCTGGAGCCGCTGCGCCCCTGGAAGGCCGAGCAGCTCGGCGGCGGATACGCGCTCTCCAGCTGGGCGGAGCGCACCGCGATCGAGGCCGCGGACGCGGTGATCGCCGTCTCCGGCGCCATGCGCGACGACATCCTCGCCTGCTACCCGGCCCTCGACCCGGCACGGGTCCACGTCGTGCACAACGGCATCGACACCACCCTGTACCGGCCGGACCCCGGGACGGACGTCCTCGCCCGCATCGGCGTCGATCCGCACCGCCCCTACGTCCTGTTCGTCGGGCGGATCACCCGCCAGAAGGGCGTGCCCCATCTCCTGCGCGCGGTGCGGCACATCGACCCGGCGGCCCAGGTCGTCCTGTGCGCGGGCGCCCCGGACACCCCCGAGATCGACCGCGAGTTCCGTGACCTGTTCGAGGAGCTGAGCCGGGGCCGTGAGGGCGTGCACTGGATCCCCAAGATGCTGCCGCGCCCGGAAGTGATCCAGCTCCTGACCCATGCCACCGTGTTCGTCTGTCCGTCGGTGTACGAGCCGCTCGGCATCGTCAACCTGGAGGCCATGGCGTGCGGCACCGCCGTGGTGGCCTCGCGCACCGGCGGCATTCCGGAGGTCGTGGACGACGGCCGCACCGGCCTGCTGGTCGACGTGGACGACGGCTTCGAGGAGCACCTCGCGCGCGCCCTCGACGCCGTCCTCGCCGATCCGGTGGCCGCGCGGCGGATGGGCGAGGCCGGACGGGAGCGCGCAGCGGGGGAGTTCGGCTGGGACGCGGTGGCCCGGCGCACGGTCCGCCTGTACGAGGATGTCCTCAAACAGGGGTAGTAATCAGCAAAGTGCAGCACAACCGGGCGTAGAGGGGCGGCGGCATGCGGCGCGGTGGACCTTCGGTGCTGGGAATCGTACTGGCCGGCGGGGAGGGCAAGCGGCTGATGCCGCTCACCGCCGACCGTGCGAAACCGGCCGTGACCTTCGGCGGGACCTACCGCCTCGTGGACTTCGTCCTGTCGAACCTCGTCAACGGCGACATCCTGCGCATCTGCGTGCTCACGCAGTACAAGTCGCACTCGCTGGACCGGCACATCACCACCACCTGGCGGATGTCCAGCCTGCTCGGCAACTACGTCACCCCGGTACCGGCCCAGCAGCGGCTCGGCCCGCGCTGGTACCTGGGCAGCGCGGACGCGATCCTGCAGTCGCTGAACCTGATCCACGACGAACAGCCGGAGTACGTGGCGGTGTTCGGCGCCGACCACGTCTACCGCATGGACCCGCGGCAGATGCTCGCGCAGCACATCGAGGGCGGGGCGGGCGTGACCGTCGCGGGCATACGGGTGCCGCGCGCCGAGTCCTCCTCCTTCGGCGTGATCACACCCGGCTCGGACGGACAGACGGTCGAACGCTTCCTGGAGAAGCCGGCCGACCCGCCCGGCCTGCCGGACGACCCCGAGACCGTCTTCGCCTCCATGGGCAACTACATCTTCACCACCAAGGCGCTGATCGAGGCGTTGCAGCGGGACGCCGAGGACCAGAACTCGGTGCACGACATGGGCGGTTCGATCCTGCCCCAGCTCACCGAGCGCGGCGAGGCCCAGCTGTACGACTTCAGCGCCAACCACGTGCCCGGCGAGACCAATCGAGACCGGGGTTACTGGCGGGACGTGGGCACCCTGGACGCGTACTACGAGGCGCACATGGACCTGATCGCGGAGCGCCCGGCCTTCAACCTCTACAACCGCAACTGGCCCATCTACACGCACTCCTACCAGCTGTCACCGGCCCGCTTCAACTCGGGCGGCATCGCCAGCGAGTCGATCATCAGCGCCGGGTGCCTGATCCGGGGCCAGGTGTCGCGGTCGGTCCTGTCCCCGGGCGTCCTGGTGGACCCGGGCGCCGTCGTCCAGGGCTCGGTCCTGCACGACAACGTTCACGTCGGCCGCGGCGCGATCGTCCGCGGAGCGGTCCTCGACAAGAACGTGGAGGTCCCTCCGGGCGCGACGATCGGCGTCAACCCGGAACGCGACGCGGAGTTGTACACGGTGTCGAAGGGCGGAGTGATCGCGCTGGGGAAGGGGCAGCGGGTGTCGTAGGCCCTGTGGGGCCGGGCCGCCACCGTCTCCCGTGTCAGCGGAAGGCGGCGGCGTTCTCCCGGGCCCAGTCGGCGAAGGAGCGGGCCGGGCGGCCGAGGACGCGTTCGACGTCGGGGCTGACGCGTTGTTCGGCGGCGGTCGGCTCGCCCAGGATGGTCAGCGTGGTCTCGACCACCGGCTCGGGCATGAACCGCAGCATCTCCGCTCGGGCCTCGTCGAGGGTCTGCTCGGTGAACCGTACGGGTTCGCCGAGCGCGTCGCCGATCGCCTCCGCCCGTTGCCGGGGCGTGGTGAGCGACGGCCCGGTCAACTCGTGGACACGGCCGTGGTGACCGTCCTCGCGCAGCGCCGCCGCGGCGACCTCGGCGATGTCGCCCGGGTCGACGGTGGGCAGTCCGACATCTGCGAACGGTGCCGCGACGGCCCGCCGGGTACGGACCGACTCGGCCCAGGCATACGCGTTGGAGTGGAAGCCACCGGGTCGCAGAATCGTCCACTCCAGGCCCGACTCGCGTAGGGCGTCCTCGATGGCGCGCGCGACGCCCCCGTGCGAGCCCGACTCCGGCCGGGTCGCGACCGCTTGCGACGAGAGCAGCACCACCCGTTCGACACCGCCGGCCTTGGCGACGTCCAGGATGTCCCGCGGGCTCACCAGGTGCGCACTGGGGCCGCCGTTCTGCAGGAAGAGCGCATCGGCGCCGTCGAACACGGGCCGGAGGCTCTCCGGGTCGGTCAGGTCCGCCGCCCGCCGCCGCACGCCCTCCGGCATGTCGGCCTCCGAGATCCCGCGCGATGTCGCGGTCACCTGCTCGTCGGCGGCCACCAGGATCCGCACGAGCGACCGGCCGACGTTGCCGGTCGCCCCCGTCACTACGAACATGGTCAACTCCCTTTTGCTGCACAGTGGTTGTCGAGACACAGGGACGCTAACACCGTCGGTATAGTAGGTACCTACAGGAAAGTGGCTATCCCGGAGGGGTGCGCGCATGGCCGGTGAAGCGACCTGGGCGGCGTCCGCCGCGTCCGACCCCGAACTCGCCTGTCCCATCGCCCCGGTCGTCGACATCGTGTTCAGCCGCTGGACGACCCCGATCCTGTGGACCCTGCACACCCACGGCCGTCAGCGCTTCGTCGAACTTCAGCGGCGCATCGACAGGATCACACCCAAGGTGCTGACCCAGCGGCTGAGGCAACTCGAGCGCGACGGGCTGATCGGGCGCACGTACCACCCGGAGGTCCCCCCACGGGTCGAGTACGAGATCAGCGAACTCGGCCGCAGCCTCGCCCCGCTCTTCGCGCACCTCGCGCAATGGTCCGCCGAGCACCTGGACGAGGTCGAACGGGCCCGGAACGACTACGACACCGACTCGGCCCGGTAGCACCGCCGGGCAGCACGGGCGGGTGAACGGCCGCCGTTCGGGAAGAACCTCGGCGCGCACATCCTCGTTCCCCATCCCGTGGAGTCGCAGCTCTCCGGCATCGAGCGGCACGAGGACCGTATGGGGTACCGCCGCACCTTCAGCGTGCCCGCAGGCCGGCGGATCGGCTCGGGCAGGCGGCTCCAGCTCACCTACGACTCATGGATGTCGACCGCGGTCTGCTCAGCCATGACCGCCGGTTCCCCGAGCCGGACGCCGCGCGTCCGCGGATCGCGCACCAGGCGCTGATCCGCGACGCGCCCCGGAAGGACCCCGCCGGTTGCCCGGGAAACCGACGCCCCGCCACCACCATGTGCTCGACCACATCAATCCTCCGGAGGTCTTCCGAGATGAGACGCACCCGGCGCCTGCGCCTCGCCGCCGCGAGCACGGTGGTGGCCTCGACGCTGTGCCTCCCGTCGGCCGCCCATGCCGCAGAGCCGCGCGACGGCGGGCACACCGGCCTGGTCAACCCCTTCATCGGCACACAGGACGAGGGCAACACCTTCCCCGGCGCCGCCGTGCCCTTCGGCATGGTGCAGTTCTCTCCGGACACCGGGCACAACACCGGCTACGACCACACCCAGAACCGGATCCGCGGCTTCTCCCTCGTGCACCTCTCCGGCGTCGGCTGCGCCATCGGAGGAGACCTGCCGGTGCTGCCGACGACGGGTGACGTGACCGAGACGGACTACGCCAAGTACGCGGCCACCTTCAGCCACGCGAACGAGCAGGCGAGCCCCGGCTACTACCGGGTCGGCCTCGACAGCGGCATCGAGGCGGAACTGACGGCGTCCCAGCGCACCGCCGTGCAGCGCTACGCCTTCCCGGCCACCGGCAAGGCGAACGTGCTGCTCAACGCGGGCCAGGCGCTGCACAAGAACGTGTCCTCCAAGGTGGAGATCCTCGACGACCGCACCGTGCGCACCGAGATCACGGGCACCGGCTTCTGCCGCTCCACCCGGCCGTACACGGTCTACACCATCACCCGTTTCAACCGGCCGTTCACCGCGCACGGGACCTGGTACCAGGACTCGATCACCCCGGGGGCGACGAAGTCGGCGGGGCCCGGGCGCAACGGCGCCTATGTCACGTTCGACACCACGAAGGACCGCACCGTCGAGGCGACCACCGCGCTGTCGTACGTCGACGCACACGGCGCAGACGTCAACCTCGCCACCACGTACGGCCGTTCGTTCGACACCGTGCGGGAGGCCGCCCGCCGCGCTTGGGAGGACCGCCTCGACGACGTCCGGGTCCAGGGCGGCGACGCCACCTTGCGCACCACCTTCTACTCCTCGCTGTACCGGTCGTTCCTCGCGCCGAACATCGGCAGCGACGCCGACGGCCGCTACACCGGCTGGGACCAGAAGGTCCACCGCGCGCAGGGTTTCACGTACTTCCAGAACTGGTCGCTGTGGGACACCTACCGCACCCAGTCCCAGCTCCTGTCCCTGCTCGCGCCGCGCGAGGCGCGCGACATGGCCGTCTCCCTGCTGAAGGTCGACGAGCAGGGTGGCTGGCTGCCCAAGTGGGGCTACGGCACGGTCGAGACGAACATCATGAGCGGCGACCCCGTCACCCCGTACCTGACCCACGCCTATCATCAGGGACTGCTCAAGGGGTACGAGGAGCGGGCGTACCGCGCGCTGAAGAAGAACGCCGACGGCGTGCCGTCCGCCGACACCATGTACACGGGCCGTGAGGCGAACCGCGAGTACATCGCACACGGCTTCGCGCCCTACATCAAGGGCCGCCCCTACACCAAGCCCGGCGACTCCGACTACCACCACGGCGGGTCGGTGACGCTGGAGTACGCGCTCGCCGACGCCATGCTCGCCCAGATGGCACGCGACCTGGGACACCCCGCGGACTCCGCCCGCTACGCCGCCCGGTCGCGGAACTACCGCACCCTCTTCGATTCCTCGACCGGCTTCTTCCGCGCCCGGGACGCCTCCGGAGCCTTCGCGGGGCCGGCCGAACCGGCCAAGAGCCAGGGTTTCCATGAGGGCACCGCCTGGCAGTACCAGTGGCTCGTGCCGCAGGACCTGCCCGGCATGGTCGGCCTCATCGGCGGCCGACAGGCGGCCAATGACCGGCTCGACGCCTTCTTCGCATACGGCGAGCTGCTCAAGGACCCGGAGAGGACCGCGCGTGAAGTGTGGGTGCACGGACCGTACGCCTACTACGACGCGGCCACGTACAACCCGCAGAACGAGCCGGACCTGATCGCCCCCTACACGTATCTGTCGACCGGTCAGCCGTGGAAGACCACGGACGTCGTGCACGCGGCGCTGACCCTCTTCACCAACGGCCCGACCGGGATGACCGGCAACGACGACCTCGGCACGATGTCCGCCTGGAACGTGCTGTCGTCCATCGGTCTCTTCCCCGTGCAGCCCGGCTATCCCACCTGGGGTCTGACCACCCCGGTGTTCGACCGCGTCGACCTGGTGCTCGACCGGGCGTACTACCCGCGCGGCAGGCTGACCATCACCGCACCCGGCACGTCAGGGAGCGACCGGTACGTCCAGAACGTGCGCATCGACGGAACGGCGTACGAACGCACGTACGTCACGACGGACGTGTTGCGTCGTCTGGGCACGCTGGAGTTCACGGTCGGCGCGCGGCCGTCCGGGTGGGGCACGGCACCGCAGGCCGCGCCGCCCCCGTTGAAATGACCTCCTCCGTCACATCGGTCCCGCTGCTCTCGGCGCGGCGGGACTTAATCCGCTGTTAACTGTACGTAGCCTGATCGTACTTGACCGTAATCGCCTGTCGGAGGTTGACTCGTGCTTCCCTCATCGTCGACGCGAGGCAAGCCATTGACTTCTGACCTGCTCGCACCACTCGACCTGGCGTTCTGGAACATCGAGTCCGCCGGGCACCCCATGCACCTCGGTGCCCTCGGCGTGTTCTCCTGCCACTCGCCGACCGCGGGCGCCCATGCCGCGGATCTGCTGGCGTCCCGCGCCGCCGCGGTCCCGGGACTGCGCATGCGGATCCGCGACGTCTGGCTGCCGGACGTACGCCTGCCGCGCGACCTCGCCGCCGCGCGTCTCCCGCTCGCCCTGGGCGGTGCGACCCGGGAACCCGACCCCGACTTCGACCCCATGCGCCATGTGCGGCTGCACGCGCCCACCGCCGACTTCCACGCCGAGGCCGGGCGGCTCATGGAGCGCGCGCTGGTGCGCGGCCGGCCGCCGTGGGAGGCGCATGTGCTGCCGGGGGAGGACGGCACCTCCTTCGCCGTGCTGTTCAAGTTCCATCACGCGCTCGCCGACGGACTGCGCGCGCTGACCCTCGCGGCCGCCGTCATGGACCCGATGGACATGCCCGAGCCCCGGCCGCGCCCGCCAGAGCCCGCCCGGGGCCTCCTGCCCGACGTGCGCAGGCTCCCGGGGCTGCTGCGCGGCACGCTCGCCGACGTGGGGCGGGCCCTCGACATCGGCGCCTCCGTCGCCCTGTCCACCATCGGCATGCGCTCCTCGTCAGCGCTCACCTCCGAGCCCAGCGGCACCCGCCGTACGGCCGGTGTCGCCATCGACCTCGACGATGTGCACCGGGTGCGCAAGTCGGCGGGCGGCACCGTCAACGACGTGCTGATCGCGGTCGTCGCGGGCGCCCTGCGACGCTGGCTGGACGAGCGCGGCGACGGCAGCGCGGGTGTCGAGCCCCGGGCGCTCATCCCGGTGTCCAAGCGCCGGCCGCGCACCGCGCACCCACAGGGCAACCGGCTCTCCGGCTACCTGATACGGCTTCCGGTCGGTGATCCGGACCCGCTGGAGCGGCTGCGGACGGTCCGCACGGCCATGGACCGCAACAAGGACGCCGGGCCCAACCGGGGCGCGGGCGCCGTCGCGCTGCTCGCCGACCATGTGCCGGCGCTGGGGCACCGGCTGGGCGGGCCGCTGGTCAGCCAGGCCGCGCGGCTCTGGTTCGACATCCTGGTCACCAGCGTGCCGCTGCCCAGCCTCGGCCTGAGGCTCGGGGGCAACCCGCTCGCCGAGGTCTACCCGCTCGCCCCCCTGGCCCGCGGCCAGTCCCTGGCGGTGGCGATCTCGACGTACCGCGGTCGCGTCCACTACGGGCTCGTCGCGGACGGCCGGGCGGTGCCGGACCTGGAACGCCTGGCCCGGGCGGTCCCCGACGAGGTCGAGACACTGCTGGCGGCCTGCCGCATCTGAACGGGGACGGACGCGTCGGTCCCGGCATCCCGAGTGGTGCCGGGACACGCGTCACCCGCGGCCGCGCGCGGCCCGTCCGCCGGCGGGGGACTTCGACTCGATCATCGCCGGTTTGGTGACCTGCCCCGCCGCTCCGTAAAATTCCCCGTTCGGAGGCGAGCGCGGTCGGAGCGCTGCGCGGGAGAGCGAGGAACGGCAGCGCGATGACGGTGACCAAGGACGGCCCGGCGGCCATGGACGAGGTGGCGTACGGGCCCGGCATCGACCCGGAGCGGCTCGCCGTCTGCCTCAGCGTGCTCGAGGAACTGGACAAGCTCGACGTCGACCACCCCGACGCGATCAAGGTGCGCCGCGCCACATCGCACATCTACCGCACGGTCAAGCAGCGCCGCCGCCAGGAGCGCCGCGCCGCCAAGACCGCCCACGACAAGACGGTCACCGAGGCCACCGCCACCGGCTCCGCGCTGCGCATCGACGACGAGACCGAGGGCATCCTGCCGTCCTCGGCCACCGAGGCCGGCCGGATCGCGGGGATACTCCAGCGCCCCCGCTCCTGCTACGTCTGCAAGACCCGCTTCGTCGAGGTCGACTACTTCTACCACCAGCTCTGCCAGAAGTGCGCCGCCGAGAACCGGGCCCGCCGCGACGCCCGGGCCGACCTCACCGGCAAGCGCGCCCTGCTGACCGGTGGCCGCGCCAAGATCGGCATGTACATCGCGCTGCGTCTGCTGCGCGACGGCGCCCACACCACGATCACCACGCGCTTCCCGAACGACGCGATCCGCCGCTTCAAGGCCCAGCCCGACAGCGACGAGTGGATCCACCGGCTGAAGATCGTCGGCATCGATCTGCGCGACCCGGCCCAGGTGGTGGCGCTCGCCGACTCCGTGGCCGCCGAGGGACCGCTGGACATCCTGATCAACAACGCGGCGCAGACCGTACGCCGCTCCCCGCAGGCCTACAGCGAACTGGTGGCAGCCGAGTCCGCCCCGCTCCCGGCGGGCGAGCTGCCGGCCGCCGAGGTCATCGGCACGTTCGGCTCGGGGGCCGTGGCCGCGCTGCCCGTGGCCGGCGGCGGCGCGCTGACCGCGCAGGACGTCACCGACCTCGCGCTGGTCTCCGGCTCGGCGTCCCTGGAACGCATCGCGGCCGGTACGGCCATCGACGCGGGCGGCCTCGTCCCCGACCTGCACGACACCAACAGCTGGGTGCAGACGGTCGAGGAGGTCACGCCCATCGAGCTGCTCGAGGTCCAGCTGTGCAACTCGACGGCGCCCTTCATCCTGATCAGCCGCCTGCGCCCGGCGATGGCGGCGTCGCAGGCCCGCCGGACCTACATCGTGAACGTCTCCGCCATGGAGGGCGTCTTCAGCCGCGGCTACAAGGGCGCCGGCCACCCGCACACCAACATGGCCAAGGCCGCCCTGAACATGCTCACCCGCACCAGCGCCCAGGAGATGTTCGAGAAGGACGGCATCCTGATGACCGCCGTCGACACCGGCTGGATCACGGACGAGCGCCCGCATCCGGACAAGGTGCGCCTGGCGGACGCGGGCTTCCACGCGCCGCTCGACCTCGTGGACGGCGCGGCCCGGGTATACGATCCGATTGTGCGCGGCGAACAGGGCGAGGACCTGTACGGCGTCTTCCTGAAGGACTACGCGCCGGGGAAGTGGTGAGCCCGGAAGCGACCCGAAGGCGGTGACGCGGCGCCCTTGACGCGTCATCCGGCGCCGGCCGGGAACTCGTCCTCGACGAGCACCGCGCAAGGAGGTCCCATGATGTCCACTCCACATGAGATCGATCCCCGTGCCGCCGGTGATCCCCGCAACGTCTACCCGAGCGACGAGCAGTTCTACATGTCCGATCGTCCGGCGGACTGCGTCCTGCCGGAGGACCGGCCGCGCGGCGGCGGCCCCACCGAGCCGGTGAGGCACCGCAGCTCCTGGGCCACCGTCATGATGATCGTCGGCATCGTCCTGTTGATCATTTTCGGGATCGCGCTGTTTCCCTGAGCCACTGCCGGTCCTCTACTGCGTACGCCCCGGAGGCTGAGGCTCCGGGGCGTACTGCGAAAACCCTTCGCCGTGGTCCCGCCCCGGCGGTTAACGTCCCGCCATGACTTGAGTCCCCACTGACTGCTGCCGCCCCGGCGCAGCGTGAGAACCAGGGAAGGCGGCGACCGTGACCGTCCCGAACGTCCTGCTGTCCGGCATCGTCGGGTCCACCGCGTACGGGCTCGCCCACGAGGGCTCCGACGTCGACCGGCTCGGCCTGTTCGCGGCGCCCACGGAGCGGCTGCACGGACTGCACCCGCCCAAGGAGTCCCATGTCTCCACCGCCCCGGACCGCACCCTGCACGAGGCCGCGAAGTGGTGCCGGCTCGCGCTCGGCGGCAATCCGACCGCGATGGAACTGGTGTGGCTCCCGGACGAGTTGTACGAGGTGCGCACCGCGCTCGGCGACGAGCTGATCGGCATCCGGACGTCCTTCCTGTGTGCCAAGCGCGTCCGTGACGCCTATCTCGGCTACGCCACTCGGCAGTTCCGTCGCCTGGAGTCCCGGGGGGACGGCTCCTTCTCCGCCGACACCCGCAGACGCACCGCCAAACACGCCCGCCACCTCAAGCGGCTCTGCCACCAGGGCCTGGAGCTGTACACCACCGGGCGCCTGACCCTCCGCGTGGCGAACCCGCAGGAGTACCACGAGTTCGGCGAGCGCGTGGCCACCGACCCGACGGTCGCTCTGCCCCTGCTCCGCTTCTACGAGGACGCCTTCGGCGAGGCACGCGCCGCGCTGCCGGAACGGCCCGACGAGACGGCCGTCGAGGCATGGCTGCGCCGTGTCCGCGCCCACTTCTACGCGCCCGGTGCGCTGGCCGCTTGACGCCCTGCGCCCAGGAGTACGAGGCCGCCATGAGGGCACGGCATGGCGCCCGTGCGGACCGGAGCCGATGGCGACAAAGGCCAGGACTGCCCACAGACGGCGCGCCCCCGGCAGCGTGTCGCGTTCAGTCCACGGCCTCCAGGCGGGCGTGTCGTGCCGCCACGAGTTCCAGCACCGTCCGCCAGTCCTCCAGCACGCCCGCGTCCAGGCCCGCCACCTCGGCCGCCTCGTTCGCCTGCCGCAGGATGACGGCGTCGCCGGCCAGCGGGTCGCCTTCGAACTCGGCGGCCTCCGCGGGCGTGAGCGGCCCGTCCTGCCCCTGCAGGCGTACGAGACGGGAGATCCTTTCGCCGAGCAGCGGCCGTACCGCGTCGGCCGCGAGGTCGGCGCGCCCGGCGCCGTCGCCCCGCCCCAGCAGCCGGCCGATGCCATGCACCAGCCCGGCCACCTGGAGTTCCTTGTCCGCGGGGTGACTTCGGCGCAGCAGGGCGGCGGTCTGCAAGGCGTGTTCGTGCACGTCGACCGGCCGTCCGCTGCCGCCGGGGGTGTTCCGCGCGCCCCGGCAGGCGTGCAGCAGGTCCATCAGCTCCTCGACGCTGCGCAGCTCCATGCGTCAGTCCTCCCGCGAGAAAAGCCGTTGCCGGCCGTCAGCAGATCAGGGTGAGCTTGCGTACCGGCCAACGGGACCTGAACTGAGCACCGTGCGCGCCGGTCCGTACACCTGCCGTACCGGTCAGCGGTTCGAGGAGGGGACCGAACGGGTGGCCGCGAACCATGCTGAACACGGCTGAAACGGTGGAAAACCTGGCCGCATGGAGCTGTACGACTCAAGACAGTTACACGGTTGTTTCAGCCCCATCGAGCGGGAGTCCGCTCATTTGGTTAACCTGAGGTGTACGGACAGCCTTTGGGGTCCTACCCACACCCACGGTCCGTCCCGGGACAGGTCGGTCACCACGGCCTGCCCTCGTACGAGTTGCCGGCGCCACCGCGTCCGACCTTTCTGAACTCATACCCGACCGGACGTCGAGGGCACAGCGGCACACTGGACCGGAACGTCCTGAGGGTTACCCGACACATAAGGAGTGCGCGGTGACACCGGAGAAGACGCATCACGAACAGCGCCCCAAGGAACGCCTGGAGCGCGGGGGTCGTCGTATCGAGAAGAAGCTCGGCAGCTTGGACGTGTGGGCCCGTTCCGCGCCCATCCGGCTGGCCGGTTACGAGGACGACCTCGCCGAGCCGCACATCCTGCCCAGCGTGGACTGATCCGTAGGACCCGTCATGATCACTGACGGCATGGGCGTGTCAGACTCACGCCCATGCTGATCAGAGAAGCCGCGGTCGGCGACTGGCCGCGCATCTGGCCGTTCTGGCACCGGATCGTCGCCGCCGGGGAGACCTACACCTGGGACCCGGACACCTCCGAGGAGGTGGCCCGCGCCCTGTGGATGGCGCCGGCCAAATGTGTGTACGTCGCGGAGGACGACTCCGGAGCGGTCGTCGGCTCGGCCTACGTGACGCCCAACTACGGCGGCCCCGCGGCCGGTATCGCCAACGCCGGTTTCATGGTGGACCCCGACCACGCGGGACAGGGCATCGGCCGGGCTCTCGCCGAGTACATCCTGGCCGCGGCCAAGGTCCAGGGCTACCGGGGCATGGTGTTCAACGCGGTCGTCGAGACGAACCCCGCGGTGGCGCTGTGGACGTCCCTCGGTTTCGCGATCGTGGGCACCGTTCCGGACGCGTACGACCACCCCCGGTTCGGGAGGGTGGGGCTGCACGTCATGTACCGGGCGCTATAGGGACCCGGGCTGTAGGGACACTCTCAACCGAACGGCTGTCCGTGAATGGTGTGTTCGATGTGTCTGGTTCGAAGCGGCCGGGCATGTGTCGATCCCGCCCGGTGGGGGGACTCGACGCACCGTGAACGACAACGCACCTCAGCACCCCGGACAGCAGCATCCCCAACCGGAATTCCCCCAGCAGGACCAGCCGCACCCGGGCTGGACCGGCCCGATGGACCCGCCGCCGGACCACGGGGAGGACTCCTACCGCGGCAGCGGCCTCCTCACGGACCGGAAGGCCGTCATCACCGGCGGCGACTCCGGGATCGGACGCGCCGTCGCACTCGCCTACGCGCGGGAGGGCGCGGACGTCCTGTTCACCCATCTGGAGCAGGAGAGCGGCGAGGCCCGTGAGACGGCGCGTCTGGTCGAGGACGCGGGCCGCAAGGCGGTCCCGGTGTCCTGCGACATCCGTGACGAGGAGCAGTGCGACCGGCTGATCGAACGGGCGCTCTCCGAGTTCGGGCGCATCGACGTCCTGGTCAACAACGCCGCGTACCAGATGGCCCAGTCCGACGGCATCCAGGCCATCACCACCGAGCAGTTCGACCGGGTGATGCGGACGAACCTCTACGGGATGTTCTGGCTGTGCAAGAAGGCGCTGCCGCACATCCCGCCCGGCGGATCGATCATCAACACCACGTCCGTCCAGGCGTACAAGCCCAGTCCGCACCTGCTCGACTACGCCACGACCAAGGGCGCCATCGTCACCTTCACGCAGGGCCTGGCGCAGATGGTCGCCTCCGACGGCATCCGGGTGAACGCGGTGGCCCCGGGGCCCGTGTGGACCCCGCTGATCCCGGCGACGCTCCCGGACACCACCAACTTCGGCAAGCAGGCACCTTTGGGCAGGCCCGCCCAGCCGGCCGAGATCGCTCCCGCGTACGTCTTCCTCGCCTCGCAGCACGCGAGCTACATCACCGCCGAGATCGTCAACGCCACGGGCGGCACGCCGCTGCCCTGACCGGCCGCGCTTCGACGACCCGTCCCGGGGAACTCGGTGCGCCATGAGTGACCACACCGGCACGCAGACGTCGTACTGGATCGAAACGGCACCCGGAGTTCCCCGGCCCGCCCTCACCGAGGACATCACCGTCGACGTGGCCGTCGTCGGAGGCGGGGTGGCGGGCCTGAGCACCGCCTGGGAGGTGGCGCGCGGCGGCCGCAGCGTCGCCGTGCTGGAGGCCGGACGCCTCGCCGAGGGCGTCACCGGGTACACGACCGCCAAGCTCTCCGCGCTGCACTCCCTCGTCTACCAGCGACTGCGCCGCACCCGGGGCGCCGACGGCGCGCGACTGTACGGCCGCTCCCAGCTGGAGGCGATCGGCCGCGCCGCCGAGCTGGTGGACGAACTCGGCATCGACTGCGACTGGGAGACCGCACCGGCGTTCACCTACGCGACGGACCACGACCGCGTGTCCGAGCTGCGCACCGAGGCGGAGGCCGCGCGGGAGGCGGGGCTGCCCGCCGAGTTCGTCACCGACACGGATCTGCCCTTTCCCGTGGCGGGCGCGGTGAGGGTGGCCGACCAGGTGCAGTTCCACCCGCGCAAGTACCTCCTCGCGCTCGCCGAGGCGCTGGAGCGCGGTGGCGGGCAGTTGTACGAGCACACCCGCGTGGTCGGACTGCACGAAGGCGAGCCCTGCCGCCTGACCACCGAGGCCGGGCACACGGTCACGGCACGGGACGTCGTGGTGGCCACCCATTACCCGATCTTCGACCGCGCGATGCTCTTCGCCCGGCTCTCGCCGCGCCGCGAGGTCGTGCTGACGGCACCGATCGAGGCCGGACGTGCGCCGCAGGGCATGTACATCACTCCCGAGGAGAACACGCGGTCGATCCGCACCACGCCCTACCAGGACGGCATGCGTCTGTTGATCGTTACCGGCGAGCACTTCACGCCGGGTACCTCCGACACCGGGGACCACCTCACCCGACTGGCCGACTGGGCCACCGAGCACTTCGGGCCCCTGGAGTTCAGGCACCGCTGGGCCACCCAGGACAACGACTCCTCGGACACCGTGCCGCTCGTAGGGCCCCTGCACCCGGCGAGCCACCACACCTACGTCGCCACGGGCTTCGGCGGCTGGGGACTCAGCGGGGGCGTCATGGCGGGTCTCCTGCTGTCCGCGCTGATCGACGGGCGCGAGCCGCCGTGGGCGCGGTTGTACGACCCGCGCCGGGTCGGCACGGTCCTGAGGGAGGCGCCCGCCTTCCTCAGGTACCAGGCGAAGGTCACGCAGCACTTCGTGGGTGACCGTCTGGCACCGTTCATCGGCGGCGGCTCGGTCGACGACGTCGCCCCGGGAGAGGGCGCGGTGCTGCGCGTCGGCGGCCATGTGTGCGCCGTGTCGCGGGACGACTCGGGGCAGCTGCACGCCGTGTCGGCGCGCTGCACCCACCTGGGCTGCCTCGTCGCGTTCAACCGCACCGAGCAGGCCTGGGAGTGCCCCTGCCACGGTTCCCGCTTCGACGTCGACGGACGCGTCCTGCAGGGCCCGGCCGTACGGCCGCTGGAGCAGCGGGACGTCTGACCGGGCCCGGCTTCGGGCGGACGGGCCCGGCTTCGGGCGGACGGGCCCGGCTTCGGGCGGACGCCGGCTTCACAGCCCGGCGTCCGTCCCCGTCCGTGCGCAGGCGATGCAGAGGTCCGTGTGCGGTACCGCCAGCAGACGGTCGCGGCCGATCTCGCCACCGCAGGCCGTGCACCGGCCGAAGCCGGGGGCCCCCACCCGGGACAGGGTGGTGAGGATCCGGTCGAGCAGCGTCCGGGCGCGCTCGGTGTCCGTGCGCAGGCTCTCGAGGGCGGCCGTCTTCGCGCTGGCGTCGCCCGCGTCCAGGTCGCAGTCCGCGGACAGGGCGGACATCTGCGCCTCGGCCGCCGCGAGCTCCACGCGCAGCGCGTCCGCCTCTGCGGTCAGCTTCTCGGCGATGTCACGCAGGTCCTCGGTCGACAGTTCCTTCGTCGGCATGGGTACATCACCTCGGGCTCGGTCCTCACCACGGTCACGGCTTGAGCAGGGTCTTGACCATGCCGTCCTCCTTGGCCTGGAACATCGCGTACGCCTTGGGGCCGTCCTCGAGCGGCATGGCGTGCGTCTTGAAGCCGTCCACGCCGAGAGGGTCCTCGTCCGTGAGCAGGGGCAGGATGTCCTCCACCCAGTTCCAGACGTTCGCCTGGCCCATGCGCACCTGGACCTGCTTGTCGAACATGGTCAACAGGGGCATGGGGCTCGCGGCCCCGCCGTACACCCCGGAGACGGACAGGGTGCCGCCGCGGCGTACCAGGTCGATGGCCGTGTGCAGGGCCCCGAGCCGGTCCACTCCGGCGTGCTCCATCAGCGGTTGCGCCACCGCGTCGGGCAGATGACCGGTCAGCCACTGCGCGGCCTTGGCGAACGGCGCGCCGTGCGCCTCCATGCCGACGGCGTCGATCACGCTGTCCGGTCCCCGCCCGCCGGTCAGCTCCCGCACGGCCTCGGTCAGGTCCTCGCCGCTGTGCCGGCGGAGGTCGAAGCAGGTGACCCCGTGCGCCGCGGCGCGCTCCAGCCGCTCGTCCACCAGGTCCACGCCGATGACCAGACCGGCGCCCCGGTGCCGGGCGATCCGGGTGCACATGTCGCCGATGGGCCCGAGGCCCAGGACGGCCACGCTGCCGCCCTCGGGCACCGCCGCGTACTCCACCGCCTGCCACGCGGTCGGCAGCACGTCGGACAGGTACACATACCGGTCGTCCGGCGGCCCCTCGGGCACCTTGATGGGCAGCCTGTCGCCGAACGGCACCCGCATCAGCTCCGCCTGCCCGCCCGGCACCTGTCCGTACAGCTTGGTGTACCCGAACAGGGCGGCGCCGGTGCCGCGCTCGCGGACCTGGGTCGTCTCGCACTGCGAGTGCAGGCCCTGGTTGCACATGAAACAGTCACGGCATGAGACGTTGAACGGGATGACCACCCGGTCGCCCGGCCCGAGTGTGCGAACCTGCGGCCCGACCTCCTCCACGATGCCCATGGGTTCGTGGCCCAGGACGTCGCCCGGGTCGATGTAGGGACCGAAGAGTTCGTACAGGTGGAGGTCGGAACCGCAGATCCCGCTGGACGTGACCCTGACGATGACGTCGCCGGGCTTCTCGATCCGGGGGTCCGGGACGGTCTCCACGCGGACATCGCGTCGGCCCTGCCAGGTCAGTGCTCGCATGTTCTGCTCCTCCGGTCCTGTCGCATGGCGGGATCGCACCGGTGTTCCGAGTACCGGGCTCCCGGTCCGAGTCCCCGGGGCGCCCGGTTCGACACACCGACGTGGGGGCCGACCGCGGTCACACGCGGGAGGCGAACCGCTCCCAGACACGGTGCTTCGTCAGCAGCCCGGTGATCTGCTGCAGCGCGTCGGAACCGGTCTGGGCGGTCACCACTCCGGGAGCGTCCGTGGGCACACCGGCCGCCTGGAGCGCGGCCTCGGCGCCGGCCCAGCCGCCGATCGCCTTGCCGTGCCGGAAGGCCTCCGCCAGCATCAGCAGCACCCGGGGATCGACGCTGCCGTCGGCTCCGGGCTCCCCGGCCTTCGCGTCGCGTGCGCCGTACGCGTCGGGGGCGGGCGCCGGAGCGCCGGCCACCAGCACGGCGTCGTACTCGACGGACCGGGCGGTGGCGAAGCTGCGCTGGACGGTGATGGGCTCGCCCTCCGGGTCGAGCTTTCCGCCGGTGGGAGCGATGACCAGCGGCACCATGCCCGCGGTGAACACCGCCTCCCGCACCGTGCGCAGACCGTCCAGGTCGGTGCCGCCGTCGGTGACGACACCGATGATGCGCCCGTCCAGCGGCCAGGTCCGGCCCACCTGCGACAGGGCGGGACTGGGGTCGACCGCGACGATCGGCACGCCGGCCTCGGGCGCGGGCAGACCGAGGCCGACGGCGACCTGTTCGCACAGCTCGGGGTCGATGTTGGCCAGTACCCGCAGCCCTCGTTCCTTGACGGCCTGTTCGTAGCATTTGCCGAGTTCGAAGGTGTAGGCGGCGACCAGGTGTTCCCGCTCCACCGGGCTCAGGCTCAGCCAGAACATCCTCGGCTGGGTGAAGTGGTCCGCGAAGGACGCCGGCGCCGTACGGGAC
Source organism: Streptomyces sp. NPDC107546 (assembly GCF_055639175.1). Taxonomy (NCBI): domain Bacteria; kingdom Bacillati; phylum Actinomycetota; class Actinomycetes; order Kitasatosporales; family Streptomycetaceae; genus Streptomyces; species Streptomyces sp. NPDC107546. The sequence continues at coordinate 50,587 of NZ_JBVKBA010000021.1, forward strand.
TTCGTCGCCTCGGGTATCCGCACCGGAGCCTCGACGTACGCGTGGTCGCCGGCGCCCCCGAGGTCGCCCGTGCCCGCGACGAACGGGCAGCCGCCGTCGAGGGAGTTGGGCCGGTAGGGGGCCACCCCGGTGTGCACGGCGGTCTGGTGCATGCCGTCGCGCAGCATGTCGTTCACCGGGGCGTGCGGGCGGTTCACCGGGATCTGCGCGAAGTTGGGTCCGCCCAGGCGGGTGATCTGGGTGTCCAGGTAGGAGAAGAGGCGGCCGGCCAGCAGCGGGTCGTCGGTGATGTCGATACCGGGCACGAGATGGCCGGGGTGGAAGGCGACCTGTTCGGTCTCGGCGAAGAAGTTCGACGGGTTGGCGTTGAGGGTGAGCAGACCGACCGGCTGCACCGGGGCCAGTTCCTCGGGGACGATGTTCGTCGGGTCCAGCAGATCGATGCCCCCGAAGGTCTGTTCGGGGGTGTCCGGGAAGGTCTGGATGCCCAGCTCCCACTGGGGATACGCGCCCGCCTCGATCGCGTCGGCCAGGTCGCGCCGGTGGAAGTCCGGGTCCGTACCGCCGATGAGCTGGGCCTCCTCCCACACCAGGGAGTGCACGCCGAGCCTCGGCTTCCAGTGGAACTTCACCAGTGTCGTGGCGCCCTCGGCGTCGACCAGCCGGAAGGTGTGGACGCCGAAGCCCTCCATCATCCGAAACGAGCGCGGAATGCCCCGGTCGGACATGTTCCACATCGTGTGGAACGTGGCCTCGGTGTGCAGGGTCACGAAGTCCCAGAACGTGTCGTGCGCGCTCTGCGCCTGCGGGATCTCCCGGTCGGGGTGCGGCTTCGCGGCGTGGACGACGTCCGGGAACTTGATCGCGTCCTGGATGAAGAACACCGGGATGTTGTTGCCGACCAGGTCGAAGACGCCCTCGCCGGTGTAGAACTTGGTCGCGAAACCCCGGGTGTCACGCACGGTGTCGGCCGACCCCCGGGAGCCGAGCACCGTGGAGAACCGTACGAACACCGGTGTCTCGACGTCCCGCTGGAGGAAGGCAGCCCTGGTGACGTTCGCGGCGGTGCCGTAGCTCTGGAAGACCCCGTGGGCCGCCGCGCCGCGGGCATGGACGACCCGCTCGGGGATGCGCTCGTGGTCGAAGTGGGTGATCTTCTCGCGCAGATGGTGGTCCTGGAGCAGGACAGGCCCGCGCTCACCGGCCTTCAGGGAGTGGTCCGTGTCGTGGAGGCGGTTGCCCTGCGCGGTGGTGAGGTAGGGGCCGCCTTGGGCGCGCGCCGTCGGGTCCGCCTCCGTGGGGCGGCCGGTCGGGCTGACCGCGACCGGGGTCGTCTGGTCGGGCTTGGGCGGCAGCGGCGGCCTGGGCTCGGTCGGCTCGGCCACCTCGGGCGGCTCGGCGCCGGGCCTGCCGGGGATGCCGCCGTCCGCCTGCCCGTCGCCCCGCAGCGCGTCGACCACCTTGTCCTTCATGCCTTTGACCGGGTTCTCGCTCATGTGGTTGCCGCCTTCCGGGCGTGAAGTCCACGCGGCGAAACGGGCAGGGCAGGGGGACGCCCTCCCGCGCCCACGGAGGAAGCGCCGCGCGCTCGCGTTCGCTCGCCCCGCCTGGGTACCCACGCCCTCGTCGGTGAAGCGTGTACGCGGCAGCCAAATGGCCCGGTCGTTCTTCGGCCCTCAGTCCTCGCCCCGGACGATGTTTCCCTCGGGGTCGCGGCGCGGCCAGGGCCTCTTCCCGTCGTCGACAGCCGGCACACAGGTGCGCAGGCGGTTGTCGCGCAGGCGACGGGCCTGCGCCCAACCGGTCTCGAGCGGGCGGACGACGGGCTTCTCACTTGGCTGTACGGTCACGACAGTTCATCTTCCTTCTGCATCCTCGAGCGCCGGGCCTCGTCTCACCGGGGCCTCACGGCGCTTGTTGACCGAGTCCCCAGTGACGGCCTGAGGAAACGGGCCGTGGTGACGTGCGCCGCCCTTCTGCGGAACACCCCGTGCGTACCGGCCGAAACGACGGGTGAGGCGTCGGGTTCGCCGGGTACCCGGCGGCCGAGCGCGGTGACCGCCACCGCAGCGATGCGCGAAGGGAGACATGATGGCCCAGCACGTACGCGACATCATGACCGCCGCACCCGTGACGGTCGAACCGCAGACCTCGGTGGCGACCGTGGCCCAGGTGATGCGCGACCAGAACATCGGCGCGGTCCTCGTGACGGAGGGCGACCGGCTGCGCGGGCTGGTCAGCGACCGCGACCTGGTGGTGCGCACGGTCGCGGAGGGAGCGGACCCGCGGGAGACCACGGTGGATCGCGCGTGCAGCGGCGACCTGGTCACCGTGAGCCCCGAGGACGAACTGGACCGCGCGGTACGGTTGATGCGCGAGCACTCCGTGCGCCGTGTCCCGGTCGTCGAGAACGGGGAGCCCGTGGGCATCGTGTCCCTCGGCGACCTGGCCATCGAGCGGGACCCGGAGTCGGCGCTTGGTGACATCAGCGTCGCGAAGTCCAACCAGTAGGACGGGTGTTCAACCGGCCGGCTCGGAGCGTGTGGCACCGCCCCGGCCCAGCGGGGCGGTGCGCCGCCAGGGCCGCAGGGACTCCAACTGGCCCGCCATCGCCAGCAGTTCCCGCTCCGAGCCCGGCCGTCCCACCAGCTGCACCGCGCAGGGCGTGCCGTTCGGGAGGGTGTCGAACGGCACCGACATCGCCGGCCAGCCCGTGAGGTTCCACGGCGGGGTCATGGGGGAGTAGGCGGTGTTCGTCAGCAGGTTGCGCAGCCAGCCGCGCTCGTGCCAGGAATCGGCGACGGGGCCGCGACGGGCGAGCGCCGGGGTGAGCAGCACGTCGTGCGCGGCGAAGAACGGTTCGAGGAGCCGGCGCAGTTGCCCGCGGCGGTCACCGGACCGCACGCTCCCGACGAAACGCCGCCCCACCGCCGCGTGCACCCGGGTACGCCGGGCCAGTCGCTGCGGATCGAGGCCCTCCGCGTCCACCGCCGTACCCGCCGTCCAGTGCGCCAGTGACGTCGTGCCCAGCCACCAGGGGTACGGCGGCTCGTCCGGACGCACGTCGTGACCCGCCCTCGACAGCAGTGCGGCCGCCGCGCGGGCCGCGTCCGCGTACGGGCGGCTCACGGTGACGCCGAGCAGGGGGCTGCGCAGGGAGAACGCGATCCTGCGCGGCGCGGTTCCCGAAGCCTGGTCCTCGCCTGTCCCCGCCAGAACGCCGAACACCAACCGTGCGTCCTCGACCGTCGTCGCCAGCGGGCCGTTCTCGGACATGCCGAACCAGTCGCCGTTGCCGATGCCCGCGGGGATCACGCCGTGGCCGGGCTTGATGGTGACGAGCCCGCAGTTCGCGGCCGGGATGCGCAGCGACCCCATCCCGTCGTTGCCGAGCGCGACCGGCACCATCCCGGCGGCCACCGCCGCCGCGCTGCCGCCGGAGGAGCCCCCCGCCGTGCGCGTCAGGTCCCACGGGTTCCGGGCGGTCCCGTGCACCCCTTCCGTGGTGCCGAAGACGCACAGCTCCGGCACGTTGGTCAGACCCACCACCACCGCGCCCGCCGCGCGCAGCCGGGCCACCGTGACATGGTCCCGTTCGGCGGGCGTGTCGGGGGTGGCGGCCGAGCCGTTGCGCGTCGACTCGCCGCGCACCGCCAGATTGTCCTTGACCGCCACGGGAACGCCCGCCAGCGGCAGATCGGCCAGCTCCGCGCGCTCCGCGACCTCGTCGGCCTCGGCGAGCGCCGCCTGCGTGCGGACCCGGCGGAAGGCGCCGACGCGGCCGTCCAGCTCCTCGATCCGCGCGAGGTGCTCCGCCACCACCTCCCGCGGGGTGACCCGCTTCTCCCGTACGGCGGCGGCGATCTCGGCGGCGGTCCGGCCGACCCAGCTGGTCACGGGCGCTCCCTGTCGGTGCTCGGCGTGGTTGGCGCATGAGCGTACTGGCGAGTACGAGCAGCACTGTGCCCTGCGGGCGGCGCCACGTCGAGAGCCCGAGGGAGACTTGTCACCAGGGTCACCCTCGGACGACCCGTCCCTGTCACTGGTCGTTCCGCCGGACCTCCAGCAGCAGCGCCTGGTCCGGGTTGAGGTTGGGCATGGGCAGTCCGGCCACCGTGAGCACCGCACCGGGCAGCGTCAGCCAGTCATCCAGCGCGGCGGTCAGCCATGCCGGCCCGGACGTCTGGTGGAAGGACGGCAGCCCCAGCTCGGTACGGACCCGTACCCGGTAGGTAGCGTCGGCGGCGAGTCCGGGCAGCTGCACCCGCCCGGACTGCCCCTCGGGCGAGGTGGCCACCCGGGCCCAGCAGTACAGCGCGGCCGCACCGTCGTGCGCCACGACCCCGTGCAGCAGGGTGGCGTCACCGGCGAGGTCGGCGCGGACCGTGCGGCCGCCGTGCAGCAAGGGACGCAGTTCGCGGTAGAGCGCGGCCCAGGCGGTGAGCCGGCCGAGTTCCTCGGGGTTGCACCGGGTGATGTCCTGTTCGATACCGGCATGCCCGAACAGGGCCGTGGTCAGCCGAAACGCGTCGGAGCTGACCCGGGCGGTGGTGTGGCTGGTGCCGGAGCCGACATGGGCGCCGACCAGCTCGGGCGGCAGCAGTTGCGCCGTCCACCGCTGGATCATCTGTCGCTCCACCGGATCGTTGCAGTCCGAGGCCCACACCCGGTCGGTGCGGGCCAGAATGCCCAGGTCGATCCGGCCGCCGCCGCTGGCGCAGCTCTCGATCTCCAGCCCGGGGTGGCGCTCCTTGAGGGCGTCGATCAGCCGGTAGAGAGCGAGGACCTGGGCGTGCGCGACCGGGCGGTCGGCGCCGCTGTGCACGGCCTCGTGGAGCTCCCGGTTGTGGTCCCACTTCAGATAGGCGATGCCGTACTTCTCCACCAGGACGTCCAGCGCGCCCAGGAGGTAGTCCCATACCTGCGGGTTGGCCAGGTCCAGGACGTGCTGGTGCCGGGAGGACGGGCCGACGCCGCGCGCCGGGCCGAGGACCCAGTCGGGGTGTTCCCTGGCCAGGTCGGAGTCCAGGTTGACCATCTCCGGCTCGACCCACAACCCGAACTCCATGCCGAGCGAGCGCACATGGTCCACCAGCGGCGTCAGCCCCTCGGGCCACACCACCGGGTCCACCGTCCAGTCGCCCAGCCCGGCGTTGTCCGAGCGGCGCCCGCGGAACCAGCCGTCGTCGAGTACGAAACGCTCGACACCGACCTCGGCGGCCTTGTCGGCCAGCCGCAGCAGCCGGTCCAGATCGTGGTCGAAGTACACCGCCTCCCAGCTGTTGAGGATCAGCGGGCGGGGGGTGCGCGGATGCGCGGGTCGGGCCCGCAGCAGGGTGTGGAAACGGTCCGCGAGCCCGTCCAGGCCCTGATCGGACCAGGTGAAGTGGCACACCGGCGTGATGTACGACTCACCGGGGGCGAGCCGGATCTCCCCGGGCCGCAGCAGCTCGCCGCCGCCGAGCACCGCGGCGTGGGTGCCCGCGCCCTCCGGCAACTGCTCGACCAGATACCGCTGGTCACCGCTCCAGGCGAGGTGCACCCCCCACACCTCGCCCTGGCGGAAACCGAACCCCGGCACGCCGACCGTCACCAGGTACGGCGAGTCCAGGCCGGGTTTGCCGCGCCGCACCTCGCGGGCGTACGTCCCGAAGCCGAGCGGGCGGCGCTGCGGGGAGCGCTCCCGGCTCCACTTGCCGGTGAAGTCCAGGATCTCCGCGGCCCGGCGGGGCAACGGCAGCATCGTGGTGACCTGCGCGAGGTCGTACGGCTCCGGGGCGGCGTCCGCCCGGCGGCCGATCCGCGTCCGCACGCCCAGGACGCCGGAGGGCTCCAGGCGGTAGGTGACGGTGACGTCGAGTCCGGCTCCGGGGTCGGTGAGGTCCAGGGACAGCTCCCCGCCCTCGGCCTGCGGGCGGTACGACGCTCCGGCCAGGCTGAGCCGCGGTGCGGCGGCGGTACCGGCCAGATGGCCCTGGTGGGCGGGGGTGCCGGACCAGCCGTCCGCCTCGGTGGGCCAGACGGTGAACCGGCGCGGGACGTCGATGGAGTTGTTCAGCACGGCGGGCTCACCGGTCAGGGCGAGCGCAGTCAGGCCGGCCTCCGACAGGTCGCCCAGGTCGGCTCCCCAGTGCAGGACTCTGGGCACCGGCTCGGCGAGCTCGACGACGAGTGAGGTGCCGGCCGCGCGCAGGGCCAGGATCCGCGCGGTGGTGTCGGGCATGCAGAGTCCTTTCATGGCTCCGGCCCGCCGGACGGGCCCTGCTCGTGGGCCGCGTCCGGCGCCCGGACAACCGGTTGCCTTCGGTGGTTCAGCTCTTCGCGAGCAGCGTCCTGCTCTTGTCCCGCATGTCCGTGAACACGGAGTCGTCCTTCTGACCCGCGAAGTACGCCTCGAACAACGGCTCCAGCGCGTCCTGCAGGGCGGCACCGTTGCCGTAGACCGGGGAGGGGTAGAGGGCCTTGTTCTTCATCATGTCGGTGAAGACGGACAGGTCCACACCCTTGGCGGCCAGCGCCTTGGCCGAGGAGTCCATGGCGGCCGGGATCGACGGGAAGAATGTACCTGTCTGCGAAGCCTTCGACTGGCAGGACTCGGAGCCCATGTAGGAAACCCACTGCCAGGTCAGGTCCGGGTTCTTGGTGCCGGCCCAGATGTTGTTGCCGTTGGAGTTGCTGAGCACGGCCCTGGTCCGGCCGTCGGGGCCGTAGGGGGTGGGGGCGATGCCGACCTTCAGGTTCGGGATCTTCACGAAGGTCGCGGCCTCCCACGAGCCGGCGCTCTCCATGGCGACCTTGCCGGACGACAGCAGGTCCACATCACTGACACTGTTGGCGAAGTCACCGATCTTCGGTGCGTAGCCCTTGTTCGTCAGCGAGCGGATCCAGTCCATGGTCTTCACGAACCGCGGGTCGGTGTAGTTGAACACCGTCGGCCAGGTGGGTTTGTCACCCAGGCGCCAGCCCGTGGTGTCCACCAGCGGGCTCCAGGTGGTCTGGCCGATGAAGTCCTTGGCCGCGACCTGCCCGTAGCCGTAGGTCTTGACGTGCGCCTTGTCGAAGCCCGGCTGGTCGCCACGGCGCCCCTTGGCGTCGATCGTCAGGTGGGCGATCATCCTGCCCAGCGTGCCGCCGTCGTCGGGGTTCCAGGTCAGCGACTCGACGTCCTTCTTGCTGTACCCGGCCTTGACCAGCGCGTCCGCGTTGTAGTAGACGCCGGTCGCCGCCCAGTCCAGTGGCAGCGCGTACTGCTTGCCGTCGGTGAACTTCCAGGCCTCCACGCCGACCGAGAAGCGGGACAGGTCGAACTTGTCCTTGGCGATGAAGTCGTCCAACGGCATCAGCTGGTGCTGGGACGCGTACGCCTGGAAGAACTGGACGCTGTTCTGGAAGGCGTCGGGCGCGCTGCCGGCCACGAACCCGGCGGTCAGCTTGGTGAAGTAGTCCGCCACGTTGTACTGGGAGATCTTCACCGTGACACCGGGATGGGCCTTCTCGAAGTCAGTGGCGCACACCTGGTACGCGGCGGCCTGCTTGTCGTCCCATGTCCACCAGTTGACGGTCCTGGAACCGCCGCCGGCGGATGAGCCGGAGGAGCAGGCGGAGACCACTGCGGCGAGGGTGACCGTGGCGCCCAGCGCGACGGCCCTGCGCAGTCGCGGCACTTTTCTCATCGTTCCTTCTTTCCTTCAGGACACAGGGGCGGGGGACGGCACCCCTGGCGGACGGGACGACGTCTTCAGGAGCGCGCCGAACGCGCTCAGTGCGGTGGCAAGGTCCTCGGGGCCGCCGGCGTCATGGCCGTTGAACTCCCACAGCCGCAGCTGCTTGGGCCCGGCGTAGGCGTGGTACGCGGCGATCGCCGTGACCGGTGGGCACACCTCGTCGCGCAGCCCGGCGGAGAACCAGGCGGGGGCCGTGGCCCGGCGGGCGAAGGCGAGCCCGTCGAAGTAGCCGAGCGTCTCGAAGGTCTGCTCGACCAGGTTCCGGCGGGCGGCGAGATAGCCGACGATCTCGGCATAGGGCTCCGCGTCGGTGAGCCGGGTGGCCTGCCGGATGTCGCACAGGAAGGGCGCCTGGAAGTGGGCGGCCGCGAGGCCGGGTACGAGTCCGGCGACCGCGAGTGCGATTCCGCCGCCCTGGCTGGGGCCGACGACGGCGACTTCGGCCGGGTCCACCAGATCGGCCCGGCCGCGCAGTGCCTCCACGGCGCGGACGGCATCGGTGAAGACGCGCCGGTAGACGTAGGTGGTCCGGTCCTCGATGCCGCGGGTGAGGAAGCCCGGATACGCCGGGCCGCTGCCGACCGGGTCGGGCGTGCCGCCGCCGCCCGCCCAGGCGCCGCCCTGACCGCGGGCGTCCACCAGCAGATGGGCGTATCCGGCCGACGCCCACAGCAGGTCGTCGATGGGCGCGCCGCGCCCGCTGCCGTAGCCGTGGAACTGCACGACGGCGGGCAGGGGGCCGGTCCGCCGCCGGGGCATGCGCAGCCAGCCGCGGACCGGGTGCCCGTCGAAGCCCGGGAAGACGGCGTCGAAGACGTCCACGGTCTTAAGACCGGTCGGCACCGGCGTGAGGTCCAGCGCGGCCTCCTGCCGGGCACGGGCCTCGGCGAGGGTGTCCTCCCAGAAGACGTCGAAGTCGGCGGGCTCCCGGTAGGCGCTGCGGTAGGAGAACAACTCGGGCAGATCCTGCTCGGTCAGCACGGCACCGGCTCCCCCCGCGGGCACAGGTCCGCGTCGAGGGTGACCTGCGTTCTGGCCGGGACGCGCACGATGACGCCGCGGTCCCGGTGGCGGACCCGGACCGGCTCGGCGTCGTCGCCGGCGAGCCGGCGCACCGTGACCGAGGTCAGCGCGCCGCCGCTCCAGGCGAAGTCGGCCGCGAGGCCACCGCGGCAGCGCAGGTCCCTGGCCTCGCCGTCCGGCCACTCGGCGGGCAGGGCCGGCAGCAGGTGGAGAGTGCCGGTGTGGCTCTGCAGCACCATCTCGGTGAGGGCGGCCGTGAAGCCGAAGTTGCCGTCGATCTGGAAGGGCGGATGGGTGGAGAAGAGGTTGGGCAGCAGTCCGCCCCAACGTGATCCGTCGACCGGGGCGTCGGCGCCGGGGTCGCCGCCGAGCGGGCGGCTCGCCTCCAGCAGAAGGCCGCGTGCGGTGCCGGCGTCGCGCAGCCGGGCCCGCAGAGCGATCTTCCACGCCCAGGACCAGCCCATGGCGCCCGGGCCTCGGCGGTCCAGGGACCTCAGTGCGGCCTCGGCCGGTTCGGGGGTGGTGTCGGGATCGATGAGACCGAGCGGGTACACGACGGACAGATGGGAGAGGTGACGGTGGTGCGGGTCGGCCTCCGGCAGGTCCTCGGCCCACTCCTGGAGCCGGCCGTCGGCGGAGATCCGCGGCGGACGCAGCCTGGGCAGCGCGGCGCGGATCTCGACGGCCAACGGGGTGTCCACGCCGAGGATGTCGGCCGCCTTCAGGGCGCGCTCGAAGGTGGCCCGGGTCAGCGCCATGTCCAACGCCGACGAGCGGGTCAGTGACCTGGGGGTGCCGTCCGCGTCCAGGAAGAGGTTCTCGGGGGAGGTCGAGGGGAGGGTGTCGAGGTGTCCGGTGCCGTCGTCGACCAGCCAGTCGAGCAGGAACTCGGCGCAGCCGCTGAGCAGCGGCCAGGCCCGCTCTCGCAGGAAGTCCAGGTCGCGGGTGAAGTCGTAGTGGTCCCACAGGTGCTGGGACAGCCAGGCGCCGCCCATCATCCAGATCGCCCACGAGGGGTTGCCGTGACCCATGCCGACCGGCAGCGCCCAGCCCCAGGCGTCGCTGTTGTGGTGCGCCACCCAGCCTCGGGCGCCGTACAGCTGCCGCGCCACCTCGCTGCCCTGGGCGGCGAGCCGGTCGAGCAGGTCGAACAGCGGCTCGTGGCAGGCGGCGAGGCCGGCGGCTTCCGCACCCCAGTAGTTCATCTGGGTGTTGATGTTGAGGGTGTAGTTGGACGACCAGGCGGGGCGCGGGTCGGCGTTCCAGATGCCCTGGAGGTTGGCCGGGGGACCGGCGTGCGGGCGGGAGGCGGTGGCCAGCAGATACCGGCCGAGCTGGAACAGCACGGTGGCGGTGAGGCGTTCGTCGTCCCCGCTGAGGATGTCGCGCGCCACGTCGTGGGTGCCGCCGCGCCGGCCGCCGATGCGCAGGGCGGTGCCGCCGAGGAGGCCGCGCAGATCGGCTTCGTGGGCCTTGAGCAGATCCTCGGCGCCCTGGACGGCGGCGCCCGTGGCCGTCCGCGCAGCGGTCCGAAGGTGGGTGGCGCGGTCCGCGGTGGGCTGTGCGTGCCAGTGGCAGGCGGCGTTGGTGGAACTGGCGAGGGTGACCAGGACGTGCGACGCGCCCGAGACGAGCAGGCTGCCGTCCGCCACGGTCACCTCGCCGTCGGTGCTCAGGGCGAGGGCGAGCGCGCCGAAGGGGTCGTAGCCGTCGACGGGTCCGTCGGCGTATCGCAGGGGTTCGGCGACATCGGGTTCGTGGGCGGGCGCGCCGTCCACCGGTATCTCCACGCCCAGGGTGAGCCCGCGGACGGTGGCCGACCGGTGCGCCTCCCGCAGCGGGGTGGACAGTTCGACGCGCAGATCCACGGTGCCGCCCGCCGCGTCCACCGTCGCGCACAGGGTGCCCGTCGTGGCGTCGGCCCAGACCCGGCGCTGCACCGCCGTGCCGTCGAGGTCGAAGCGTTCCTCGGCCACCGCGGTGTCGAGGTTGAGGGTCCGACCGCGGTAGGCGGCCCGCTCGCCGCCGGACACGGTCAGCCACAGGTCGGCGTAGGGCAGGTACTCCTGGCTGTACGGCCCCTCGAAGGCCATCAGCAGCGCCTCAGCCCGGTCCTGGTCGCCGGAGCGGAGCGCGGCGCGGACCTCCTCGAGCCGCCGCGGTCCGGCGCCGGCCGCGCGGACCGCGGCGAGGGCGGCGGCCGGGCCGCCGGGGGTTCCGGACCACACGGTGGAGTCGTTGAGCTGGATCCGGGCCCGGTGGGCGCCGCCGAAGACCATCGCGCCGAGCCGGCCGTTGCCGACGGGCGCGGCCTCGGTCCACTCGGCCGCGGGCGCGGGCCATCGCAGCACCAGGTCGGAAGAGTGCATGGCTGAGCCGTCCAATCGAGGTGGGGAGCCGGTCACTTCAGGCCGGAGAAGCCGATGGAGTTGACGACGCGCTTGCCGAAGGCGATGAAGAGCAGCAGCATCGGCAGCGCCGCGATGAGCGCGGCGGCCATCAGCCCCGCCCAGTCCGGTGCGGCCTGCGGCGAGGACTGCTTGAAGACCCCGAGCGCGAGGGTCAGCGGCTGCACGTTCTGCCCGTTGGTGATCAGCAGCGGCCAGAAGTAGTCGTTCCAGGCGTTGACGAACATCAGCAGCGACACGGTGGCGAGCGGTGCGGACGACATCGGCAGGATGATCCGCAAGAAGATCCGCAGCGGTCCGGCGCCGTCGATGATGGCGGCCTCCTCGACCTCGTTGCTCAGGCCCAGCATGAACTGCCGCAGGAAGAACAGCGTGAACGCCTGGAAGAGGCCGCCGGGCAGGATCAGCCCGGCGAAGGTGTTGGTGAGCCCGAGGTCCTTCACGAGGACGAAGTTGGGCAGCAGCGTGAACACGCCGGGCACCATCAGGGCGCTGATCAGGACGTTGAACACCAGGTTGCGGCCGCGCCAGTGCAGCCGGGAGAAGGCGTAGGCGGCGCACGCGGAGAACAGCACGATCAGCGCCGTCTGCACGGACGCGTAGATCAGCGAGTTGCGCAGGTACAACGCGATGTCGAGGGAGGCGCCGGAGCCGCCCTGGGCCTGCGCCTCGGCGGTGGAGGCGATGCCGAGGGCCCGCTCGAACGCGCCCCAGGTGAAGCCGACCGGCAGCGGGGAGGAGGGGTTGGTGGCCAGCTTGTAGTTGTTCGACAGGGCGGTGCGCAGGATCCAGTAGAACGGGAAGAGGGTGGCCACGACGATGACGCCGAGGTAGAGCCAGGCCGCGATCTGGCCGGGTGAGAACCTGCGGGTGTCCTGGCGGGGCCGGCGCGGGACGGACGTCCGGCCGGGCGCGAGGGTGACGGCCACGTCGGCCTCCTTCAGCTGAGGTCGGACTCGCCCGCGCGGGCGAGCCGCAACTGGGTGAAGGTGACCGTGATGAGCAGGGCGAACAGCGCCAGCGACAGGGTGGCGGCGTAACCGAAGTCGAACTGCCGGAAGGCCTTGTCGAAGATGTACATCTGCAGCACGTTCGAGGCGTTGGCCGGGCCGCCCCTGGTGGTGACCTGGACGATGTCGAACACCTGGAAGGAGTTGATCACCGTGAGGACGACCACCATGACGAGGATCGGCCGCAGCAGGGGCACCGTCAGCCGGCGGAACATCTGCACCTCGCTCGCGCCGTCGACCCGGCCCGCCTCGTAGATGGTCGGCGGGATGGTCTGCAGGCCGGCGAAGATCAGCAGGGCGTAGTAGCCCATCCACTTCCAGACGCTGATCGCGGCGAGTGAGGGGATCGCCCATCCTCCGCTGCCGAAGAAGAGGATCGAGTGGCCGGTCAGGTGCCTGAGCACGATGTTGACGACGCCGAGTTGCGGGTCGAGCATCCACTGCCAGACCAGGGCGGCGATGACGTTGGAGATCAGGAACGGCAGCAGGATCACGCCGCGCAGGACGGACGACCGGGCCACCCGGTGCAGCACCACCGCCGTCACCAGGGAGATCAGGGTGCCGAAGCACACGGACAGGACGACGAAGTAGACGGTGACGAGCAGGGAGTGCCAGAAGACGTCGTCACCGGACATCTCCCGGAAGTTGGCCAGTCCCACCCAGTGCGGCGGGGTGAGGACGTGGAAGTCGGTGAAGCTGAGGTAGATGCCGCGCAGGGTCGGATAGGCGAAGAAGACGGCGAAGCCGGCCACGGCGGGGAGGATCAGCAGCAGGGCGGCCGGCAGGTCCCGGCGGCGGGCCGCCGCCGACCTGGTCGGAGTGTGGCGGCCCGGCTTGCGGACCGTGCGGGGCTCGCCCGTTCGGGTGGCCGTGGTGGCCACCGTGGCGGACGGCGGTGGGACCGGCGTCGCGGGGTTGCCCTGTGATGTGACCACCACGGCACTCTCCTTACGTGTTCAGGCGGGTGGACCGCCGACGGACGGCGGACGGCGGACGGGGGATCAGAGCGTGATCCGGTCCACGTCGGACACGTAGTCCGAGGGGTTGCCGAAGCTGATCGTGTTCGTGCCCGCCTTCAGCTGAACCGGCACGGTGATCGACTGCGGGTGGCCCCAGTTGTTGTCGTTGGTACCGGGCAGCGGCAGCTGGAAGGAGGTCCCGCCGGCGGTGACGACGACCGTGCGGCCGGAGGAGCCGTCCGTGTAGTCCAGCTTCATCAGGTACGTGCCGTCCTTGGGCGCGGTCACGTCGGTGATGGCGACCGATCCGCCGTAGCCGAGGTTGCCGACCTTCTTGCCGCCGGAGCACTCGGAACAGTCCGCGATGCTCGCGTTGCCGCTGCGGGTGTTGCCCGGTGCCTCGGCCTCGTAGGAGACCGGCCCGCCGGCCGCAGGCGTGGTGACGGCCACCGCCTTGCTCGGCGTGGAGACGCGGCCCCTGGCGTCGTGGGCGACCACGGTGAAGGAGTAGCCGGTGGCGGCGCCCAGACCGCTCACGGTGGCGGAGGTGCCGGTGACGGTGGCGGCCTTCGTCCCGTTCGCGTAGACGTCGTAACCCGTGGTTGCGGTACCGGAGTTCACCGCGTCCCAGGCGAGCGAGACGCTGGTGGCCGTGGAGGCGGTGCCGTGCACGGCGAGCGGGACTCCGGGGTGGGTGCCGGTGCTGCTCGGCGTCAGGCGCAGCAGGCGTGAGCCGTGCGGCGGCAGGTTGTCGGTGAAGGAACCGCCGACCGGTCCCAGGTTCTTGTGGCTCCACAGGTCGCGGACCGCCGCCTTGCCGCCGATGCCCAGATCGCTCCAGTTCGCGGTCACGTCCGCATAGCCGCTGCCGAGGTTGAACAGCGCCACGGTGTAACTGCCGTCCGGGTTGCGGGCGTACCAGACCTGCTGGGGTGTGTCCTGGCTGACCGGCTTGGCCGGGCGGCCCGCCTGGTCGACCGCGATGACCTCGTCGTTGGTGAGCAGCTTCAGACCGTAGGAGTCGAGCTTGGTGAGGTCGTCACCGATGTACAGCGGCGCGGACTCGATGGCCCACAGCGTCATGTAGCTCTGCCGCTCGACATCGTTGATGCCGTCCATGGCACCGACGCCCACGTCGAGGGAGTCGAGGTTGTTCCAGTGGCCGGGACCGGCGTCGGGTATCCACTGGACGACGTCGTTCCAGCGCTGCTTGACCGAGTTGTTCCAGGTCACCAGCGTGTCGCAGTAGCACTCGACGTCCGTGTCGACCCGCCACCCGTTGGAGTTGGTCTTCCAGACGTCGGCCTGGTTGTGGCTGAGCGACCAGGACAGGACGAACTGGATGGGGCGGCCGGTGTTCTGCAGCGCGGTGTGCCACGCCTGGATGTCGGGGACGTTGTTGTGCGCGTCGTCGCCCTGGAAGGAACCGGGGCCCACTCCGTCGATCTTGAGGAAGTCCACGCCCCAGTCGGCCAGTTCGTCGGCGACGGACTGGATGTACTTGGTGGTGCAGGGGCTGGCGAAGTTCAGCTGGTAGGAGACGTTGTCCCAGCCGCTGGTCTTGCGCAGGTCCGGGTAGACGATGTCCTTGGTGGTGCAGCCGGGCGCGTTGTGGATCGGCGTCCTGCCGTCGTCGTAGTAGTCCATGTAGAGGCCGACCGCCAGGTAGAGACCGAACTTCAGCCCCTTCCGGTGCAGGTAGTCCCCGACGTACTTCATGCCGTGCGGGAACTTCTTCAGGTCGGCGGTCGGGCGGGCGTAGCCGTCGGCGACGTTCTTGCCGTTGTCGACGTTCCAGCCGGCGTCCACGTTGACGTACTCGTAGCCGTGGGACCTCAGCTTCGAGGCCAGGACGTCGGCCTGCTGCAGCACATGGGACTCGGTGAGCCACTTCTCCCCGCCGTAGCCGGGGAAGTTGGTGGACTCCAGGCTCCACGTGCTGTAGCCCATGTACGGCTTGGCGGCCACGGACGAGGCGGCCGTCGCTTCGGAGGCCTGGGCGCCGGAGGCACCTGACGGGGTGGTGGCCCACGCGGTGGGCGCGGCGAGGGCCACCGCCAGCGCGGTGGCACAGGTGAGTGTTCTGAGGCGTGCGGGTCGAGCTGGACGAGCCATGGATGTACTCCATCTCGGCGCGAGCGCAAGCGGTCTTCCGCCTGGGGGATCGAGGGTGGTGAGAGTTCCCTCGGTGGTGGTCGTCCCGGAGCGCCACCGAGGGAAGAACAACTGAGGACCAACGGGGAAGGTGTGGCCACGCCCCTCCTCGGCACGGATCCGTCCCGTCCGCTCCGACGAGGAGTGCGGCGAATGTAGCCAGGGTTTCCTTCCAGCGTCAACATAGTCGGCTCATAGAAATCCGATAACCCTTGAGGGAAGTCCAAGGTCGCTATGCCAAGTTGGTCCTCTGGTCGGCGCAGGGGGCGACCAGGTGGGATGAGTCAGTCGTTGATTTAGTTTCTTTGGGAAATGTATGGTCGCTTCATGAGCCTCGCCGACCAGCCCCCCGCTGCCGCCCTGGTCTTCCAGACCCTGCTCCAGCACGGCCCGCTGAGCCGTGCCGAGATCGGGCGGCGGACCGGGCTGTCAGCGGGAGCCGTCACCAAGGTGGCCACTCCGCTGATCGACGACGGCTGGATCGCCGAGGTGGGCCGGCCCACGGTGGAGCGGGCCAACGGCCGTCCGGCGACGTTGATCGCGGTCCGGGCCGAACGCGCCCGGTTCATCGGAGTCAAGGTCACCGGGGACGAACTCATCGGTGTGCTGGCCGACCTGACCGCTCAGCCGCTGGCGTCCCGGCGGGCCGCTCTCGGCTCGCGGGACGTGGGCACCGTGGTGGCGGCGATCGCCCGCCTGGTGGATCAGCTGCGGGCGGCGGCAGGCGCGGCGGGGCCCGACGGGATCCACAGCATCGGGGTCGCCATTTCCGGCGACGTGGACGGCCAGACCGGCACCGTGCAGTACTCACCCTTCCTGAACTGGCGCCGGGTGGCGCTGGCTCAGCTGGTCGAGTCGGCCACCGGCACTCCGACGGTCATCGAGAACGACGTCCGGGCCCTGACCGTGGCCGAGCAGTGGTTCGGCGCCGGTGCCGGCCTGTCGTCGTTCGCTCTGGTCACCGTCGGTGCCGGCATCGGCGCCGGTCTCTCCATCGGCGGCCGCGTGGTCTCGGGGGCGCACGGCGTGGCGGGCGAGATCGGCCACCTCCCGGTGGGCGGCACCGACCGCACCTGCACCTGCGGCAACACCGGCTGCGTCGAAGCGGTCGCCTCCACCCACGCGATCACCGAGCAGACCCGCCAGGCCACCGGTGACCCGGAGTTGACCATGGACAAGGCGGTCCGGCTCGCCCATGCCGGCGACCCCACCGTCCGGGCCGTCTTCGCCCGCGCCGGACATGCCGTGGGCCTGGCGCTGGCCTCGGTCGCCAACCTCATCGGCCCGGAACGGATCATCATCTCCGGTGAGGGCGTGGCGTCCTACGACCTGTTCGCCGACCAGATCCGGCAGACCTTCGCCGATCACGCCTTCGGCGCCGCCGCGGACTGCGATCTCGTGGTCCGGCCGCTGCCCTTCGAGGAGTGGGCGCGGGGCGGTGCCGCGGTCGCGGCGCAGCGCGTCTTCGCTCCCCTCAAGTAGGCGACCCCGGCGCCTGCGGTGCGTCAGTAGGTGTCGGAGTCGGGGACCACATGCATCGCGGCCTCCTCGGCCGACGCGCCGGCGCCGTCCAGCCCGACGTCGAAAGCGACCAGGTCGGACTCGGTGTTCTCGTGGCTGCCCTCGTCGGGCGCGAGCAGCCGTCCGGCACGCACTTCGCCGACCTCGTCGTCGATGAGCTCGCCGTCCGTGTCCCAGGCGTCCCCGATACCGTCGCCGTCCGGGACACCGATGTCCGGTACCTCCTCGGCAAGGCGCTCCTCCAGACTCTCCCCCCGCTGCCGCTCCGACGCCGTGACGCCCGTGTGCCGCACGCCCCAGGGCCGCTCCGGGGGAGAGTACCCCTCGTCCAGCACCTGGTCACCGGCCCGGTAGTCCAGGGTGTCGGACGCGTCCAGCAGCCCGGCGTCGTCCTGCACCTCGGAACCGTCCGGCTGGTAGACCTCGTCGCCCATCGCTGCGTCGGTCACGTGCGCTCCTTCCATGTGCGTGCTGTCTTTCTCGCAGAATTCGAGCAGGGGCAGTGTTCCAGGACTGCACAATCCTGTCCTGAGCGTGCAGAGTTCACCGCTCGCCGTTGGCAGGCCGTTGCCGGGACGCCGTGCGCGCGCCGAACATGTGGGCCATGAGCGAAGCCGATGCCCCCGAGGACCACCACGGCGTCCGGGGTCTTGTCCAACGGATGAACGAGCACCACAGGGACGCCGCCCGGCGTCGCGAGGAGGAAGAGCTGGAGCGTGCCGCGGAAGACGCCGGCTTCGACCTGGGCGCCGACATGGCGCATCCCACGGTGGGTCATGGCGCCGTCGGCTACGACGTCGAGACCGATCTGGGGCTCGACCACGAGCCGCCGGAGCCACAGCACTAGACAGCGTCGCCGGAAACGTGCCGTTCAGGAGGGCAGCTGGCTGCGCAGCCACTCCTCCACCTCGCCGACGTGCGCGGCTGCCGCCGCCCGGGCCGCCTCCGGGTCGTGCGCGGCCAGGGCGCGGTGGATCGCCGCGTGCTCGCGGCGGGTGCGTGCGAAGGCGCCCTCTTCCTGATAGCCGCGCCACACACGGGCGCGGAACGTCCGCGAGGACAGGCCCTCCAGGATCGCCGCCATCGTCTCGTTGCCCGCCGCGACAGCGATCTCCCGATGGAAGGCGAGGTCGTGCGCGAGGATCTCCTCCGGATCGTCCGTCGCGTTCATCGCCGCCAAGTGCTTCTCCACCTCGGCGAGTTGGTCGTCCGTGATGCGGGCGGCCGCCAGCGCCGTCGCCGTCGACTCCAGGACCCGGCGCACCTCCAGCAGCTCCACCAGGCGCTGCCCGCGCGAGAGATCGGCCACCACGCCGAAGGTCTCCAAGAGGTCCCCGGCCTCGAGCTGGGTGACGTAGATGCCCGAGCCGTGCCGGGCCTCCAGTACGCCGAGGACCGTGAGCGCGCGGATCGCCTCCCGCATCGAACTGCGCGAGATCCCGAGCTGTGCCGCCAGGTCGCGCTCCGTCGGCAGGCGCTGGCCCGGCTCGAGCCGGCCCTGGGCGATCATCGCCTTGATCTGCTCGATGGCGCGCTGCGTCACGGTGCCCTTGTACGGGGCTGTCTCGTCCACGCCGCTCCTCCAGTCACCGGGTGCGCCGCAGTCTAACCGCCAAGGTGGTCAGACCACTATGGCTCGACAGCGCGAAAATGTGCCGTCAAGGGGTGTTCTGGCGGGGAAGTGGTCTGATAAGTATGCGGGCATCTGCTCGAACACGCTCAACGAGGAGCTGCCAGATGCCCGGCAGAACACTGAGGAAGCGGAACAGGCCCCGGATCATCGGCGCGGCGGCCCTCGCCGTCGGCGCCTCACTCGTGCTCGCCGCATGCGGCAGCACCATGGACACCGGCGCCGCCAGCGCCGGCGGCGACGGCACCGGCAAGGTCGGGGTGATCCTGCCCCTGCTGACCTCGCCGTTCTGGCAGTCCTACAACGACTACGTGCCCAAGACGGCGAAGTCCGAGGGGGTCGACGCCCTCAAGACCGTCAACTCCAACAGCGACCCCTCGCAGCAGATCACCGACATCAACAACGAGCTCAACCAGGGCGTCAAGGGCCTGGTCGTCGCCCCGCTGGACAGCGCCGCCATCGAGGCGGGCCTCGACCAGGCGGAACGCAAGGGCGTCCCCGTGGTGGCCGTCGACGTGGCGCCCGACAAGGGCAAGGTCGCGATGGTGGTGCGCGCCGACAACGTCGCGTACGGCGAGAAGGCGTGCGACTACCTCGGACAGCACATCACCAGCGGCAAGGTCGTGCAGATCATGGGCGACCTCGCGTCCGTCAACGGCCGCGACCGGTCCGAGGCGTTCCGCTCCTGCGTCAAGAAGAAGTACCCCAAGCTGAAGGTCCTGGAGATCCCCGCGAAGTGGGAGTCCGACACCGCGGCCTCCAAGCTGGACACCCTGCTGAACGCCAACCCCGACATCAAGGGCATCTACCTGCAGGCGGGCGGCGTCTACCTCGCTCCCACCCTGCAGACCCTGAAGTCCAAGAACATGCTGAAGGCGGCGGGTCAGAACGGCCACATCGTCATCGTGTCCAACGACGGCATCCCGCAGGAGTTCGACGCCATCCGCAAGGGCGAGATCGACGCCACCGTCTCGCAGCCCGCGGACGCGTACGCCAAGTACGGCATGTACTACATCAAGGCCGCGATGGAGGGGAAGGCGTTCCAGCCCGGCCCCACCGACCACGACTCCACCATCGTCAAGCTGCCGAACGGCATCCTGGAGGACCAGCTGCCCGCCCCTCTGGTCACCAAGGACAACGTCGACGACCCCAGTCTCTGGGGCAACACGGTCAAATGAGCACCCCACTGGTCCAGGCGAGGGGCATCGTCAAGCGGTACGGCCCCACGGTCGCCCTACAGGACGGACAGCTCACCGTGCTCCCCGGCGAGTCCCACGCCCTCGTCGGCCGCAACGGCGCCGGCAAGTCCACACTGGTCAACGTCCTCACCGGACTCCAGGCACCCGACGAGGGCACGGTCCGCTTCGACGGCGAGCCCGCACCCCCGCTCGCCGACCGCGACGCCTGGCGCCGCAAGGTCGCCTGCGTGTACCAGAAGCCCACGGTCGTCCCCGAACTGACGGTCGCCGAGAACCTGCTCATCAACCGGCAGCCCACCGGGCGCGGCGGCCTCATCAGCTGGCGGAGGCTGAAGGCAGAGGCCGCCGAGGTCCTCGCCACCTGGGACGTGCACGTCGACCCTGAGGCCCGCACCGCCGACCTCAAGGTCGAGGACCGGCAGATGGTGGAGATCGCCCGGGCCCTCAGCTTCGGTGCCCGGTTCATCATCCTCGACGAACCGACCGCCCAGCTCGACAACCGGGAGATCGACCGCCTGTTCACGCGGATGCGCGCGCTCCAGGACTCCGGTGTCACCTTCCTGTTCATCTCCCACCACCTCCAGGAGGTCTACAAGGTCTGCCAGACCGTCACGGTCCTGCGCGACGCCCGCTGGATCACCACCGCCCCGGTCGCCGACCTGCCGCGCGCGGCCCTGGTGGAGGCCATGGCCGGGGAGCCCGTCGCCGAACGCGCGGCGGCCGTGCGGGACGCGGTCGCCAAGGACGCGCCGGTCGCTCTCGAAGCCCAGGGGCTCACCGGCCAGGCTTACCGGGACATCGACCTCACCGTCCGCCACGGAGAGGTCGTCGGACTCGCCGGCTCCAGTGGCAGCGGCAAGGTCGAACTCGCCGAGACCCTGGCCGGACTGCACACCCCGGGCGGCGGCACGGCCCGGCTCGACGGCCGGCCACTGCCGTTCGGAGACGTCCAGGCCGCGCTCAAGGCCGGCGTCGGCTGCGTACCCCGCGACCGCCACGAACAGGGCCTCGTGCCCGGCATGTCGGTGGGCGACAACGCCACCATGAGTGTCCTGGAGCGCCTCGGCCGCCACGGGTTCGTCGGCACCCGGCGCAGACGCGGCTTCGCCACCGGCCTCATCGACCGCCTCGACATCCACGCCGAGGGACCCGACCAGCCCGTCTCCGACCTGTCCGGCGGCAACGCGCAGAAGGTGGTCATGGCCCGCGCCCTGGCCTCCGACCCGCGCCTGCTGGTGCTGATAAACCCCACCGCGGGTGTCGACGTCAAGTCCAAGGAGTCCCTGCTGTCCCGGGTGGACAGCGCCCGCGAGGACGGCACCGCCGTGCTCGTCGTCTCCGACGAACTCGACGACCTGCGCCGCTGCGACCGCGTCCTCGTCCTCTTCCACGGCCGAATCGCCGCCGAGCACCCGGCGGGCTGGCACGACCACGAGCTGATCGCCTCCATCGAAGGAGTGGACCATGGCTGACACCAAGGCCCCGCCGCTCACGCCCCTCCCGGTCCCGGACGCCCGCTCGGCCAAGGCCGTCCTGCTCCGCCGGGCCCGTGAGCTCGCCCTGCTCCCGGCCCTGGTGCTGCTGATGGTGCTCGGCGCGTTCGTCAACGACTCCTTCCTCACCGAACGCAACATCATCTCCATTCTCGGCGCGTCCGCTGCCCTCGCGATGGTCGTGCTCGCCGAGTCGCTCGTCCTGATCACCGGCAAGTTCGACCTGTCCCTGGAATCCGTGGTCGGCATCGCCCCGGCGGTGGGCGCCCTGCTCGTCCTGCCCGCCGCCCAGTCCGGCTGGGGCACCCAGTGGCCCGCCGCCCTCGCCCTGGTCGCGATCCTCGTCGTCGGCGCTGCCATCGGTGCGTTCAACGGCATCCTGGTGGTCAAGTTCAAGCTCAACGCGTTCATCGTCACCCTCGCGATGCTGATCGTCCTGCGCGGTCTGCTGGTCGGCGCGACCAAGGGCAAGACGCTGTTCGGCATGCCCGACGCCTTCTTCACCCTGGCCACCACGACCTTCCTGCGCGTCCCGATGTCCGTGTGGCTGGCCGCGGTCGCCTTCGCGGTCACCGGGCTCGTCCTGCGCTACCACCGTGTGGGACGCGCCCTCTACGCGATCGGCGGCAACGCGGACGCGGCCCGCGCGGCCGGCATCCGCGTCGAGCGGGTGATGCTGGGCGTCTTCGTGGTCGCGGGCCTCCTCGCGTCCGTCGGCGGGATCATGCAGACCGGGTACGTCGGCGCGATCAGCGCCAACCAGGGCCAGAACATGATCTTCACGGTGTTCGCGGCGGCCGTCATCGGCGGCATCAGCCTGGACGGCGGCAAGGGCACCATGCTGGGCGCCCTCACCGGTGTGCTCCTCCTCGGTGTCGTGCAGAACCTGCTCACCCTCGCCCAGGTGCCGTCGTTCTGGATCCAGGCCATCTACGGCGGAATCATCCTCGTCGCCCTGGTGATCGCCCGGGTGACGACAGGCCGTGCCCAGGACTGACCTGCTTCGTTGTCGTACAGCGCCGTACGACGTACGCCCTCGTGTACGACCTTGTGTCCCGGACCGAAAGGCCTCCCGTGTCCCCAACTGCCGCCCGTATCACCGGGATCGACACCTTCGACATCCGTTTCCCCACATCGCGCGAGCTCGACGGCTCCGACGCGATGAACCCCGACCCCGACTACTCGGCCGCCTACCTGGTGCTGCGCACGGACGCCGCCGACGGCCTGGAGGGGCACGGGCTCACGTTCACCATCGGGCGGGGCAACGAGGTGCAGGTCGCCGCGATCGAGGCGCTGCGCGGACACGTGGTCGGGCGGAGCGTGGACGAGGTGTGCGCCGATCCCGGCTCGGTGTTCCACGCCCTGATCGGCGACAGCCAGCTCCGCTGGCTGGGCCCCGAGAAGGGCGTGATGCACATGGCGATCGGCGCGGTCGTCAACGCCGTCTGGGACCTGGCCGCCCAGCGCGCCGGCAAGCCGCTGTGGCGGCTGCTCGCCGAGGCCGACCCCGAGTGGCTGATCCGCCAGATCGACTTCCGCTACCTCACCGACGCGCTCACCCCCGAGGAGGCGCTGGAGCTGCTGCGGCGCGGCAAGCAGGGCGCCGAGGAGCGCACCGCCCACCTGCTGGCCCGGGGGTACCCCGCCTACACCACCTCCGCCGGCTGGCTCGGTTACGCCGACGACAAGCTCACCCGTCTCGCCGCGCAGGCCGTCGCCGACGGCTTCCGGCAGATCAAACTGAAGGTCGGCGCGGACCTCGCCGACGACGTACGCCGCTGCCGGGTAGCCCGCTCCGTCGTCGGCCCGGACGTGCGGATCGCCATCGACGCCAACCAGCGCTGGGACGTGGACGAGGCGATCACCTGGACCAAGGCGCTCGCCGAGTTCGACCCGTACTGGATCGAGGAGCCGACCAGCCCCGACGACGTCCTGGGCCACGCGGCGATCCGCAGGGCCGTGGCCCCGGTGAGGGTCGCCACCGGCGAACACGTGCAGAACCGCATCATCTTCAAACAGCTCCTCCAGGCCGGGGCGATCGACGTGCTCCAGATCGACGCGGCCCGCGTCGGCGGCGTCAACGAGAACCTCGCGATCCTGCTGCTGGCCGCCAAGTTCGGGGTGCCGGTGTGCCCGCACGCGGGCGGCGTCGGGCTGTGCGAGCTGGTCCAGCACCTGTCGATGTTCGACTTCGTCGCGCTCTCCGGCACGACCGAGGACCGGATGATCGAGTACGTGGACCATCTGCACGAGCACTTCCTCGACCCGGTGGTGATCCGGGAGGGCCACTACACGGCACCCGCCGCGCCGGGCTTCTCCGCCGCGATGCGGCCCGAGTCCATCGCGGAGTACACGTTCCCGGGCGGCACCTTCTGGGCCGCCGACCTCGAGGGCAGGAAGGGGCAGGTCGCATGAGCGACTTCGAGGGCCTCAGGGCCCTGGTGACCGGCGGGGCCTCCGGTATCGGGCGGGCCACCGCGGAGCTGCTGGCGGAGCGCGGGGCCCAGGTGGCCGTCCTGGACCTCGACCCCTCGCAGGTGGGCAAGCCGCTGCTCGCCCACCGGGCGGACGTCGCCGACGACGCGTCCGTACGGGCCGCCGTGGCCGCCGCCGCCACCGACCTCGGCGGTCTGGACGTGCTGGTCAACAACGCGGGCATCGGCGCCCAGGGCACGGTCGAGGACAACGACGACGAGCAGTGGCTGCGGGTGTTCGACGTCAACGTGCTCGGCATCGTCCGGACGACCCGCGCCGCGCTGCCGCACCTGAGGAAGTCCGCCCACGCGGCGATCGTCAACACCTGCTCCATCGCCGCCACGGCGGGCCTGCCGCAGCGGGCCCTGTACAGCGCCAGCAAGGGTGCCGTGTACTCGCTGACCCTCGCCATGGCCGCCGACCACGTCCGCGAGGGCATCCGCGTCAACTGCGTCAACCCCGGCACGGTCGACACGCCGTGGGTCGGCCGCCTCCTCGACGCGGCCCCGGACCCGGCCGCCGAACGGGCGGCGCTGGAGGCCCGCCAGCCCGCCGGCCGCCTGGTCACGACCACCGAAGTGGCGGGCGCCATCGCCTACTTGGCGAGCCCCCTGTCCGGCGCGACCACGGGCACGGCGCTCGCCGTGGACGGCGGCATGCAGGGCCTCAGGCTGCGGCCGGTGGGCCGGTGAGCGCGCTCGGCGGGAGCGGCGTCGAGGTCAGTCCGCTGGCCTTCGGCGCCGCCGGCATCGGCAACCTCTACACCGAGGTGAGCGAGGAGCAGGCGTACGACGCGGTCCACGCCGCCTGGCAGAGCGGGATCCGCTACTTCGACACCGCCCCGCACTACGGCCTCGGCGTGTCCGAACGCCGCCTCGGCGCGGCCCTGCGCGAGCACCCCCGCACGGCGTACACGGTCTCCACCAAGGTGGGCCGCCTGCTTGAGCCCACGGACGAGGACGGCGACGACCTCGCGAACGGTTTCGCGGTCCCCGCCACCCACCGCCGCGTCTGGGACTTCAGCGCGGACGGCGTACGACGCGGTCTCGAGGCCAGCCTCGACCGGCTCGGCCTGGACCGTGTCGACGTGGTCTACCTGCACGACCCGGACGACCACGCCGAGCAGGCGTTCCGCGAGGGCTACCCGGCGCTGGAGAAGCTGCGCTCCGAGGGCCTGGTGGGGGCGATCGGCGCCGGCATGAACCAGGCCGGGATGCTGACCCGGTTCGTGCGCGAGACGGACGTGGACGTGGTGCTGTGCGCGGGCCGGTACACCCTGCTCGACCAGCGCGCCCTGACCGAGCTGCTGCCCGCGGCGGCCGAACGCGGGGTGTCGGTCGTCGTCGGCGGCGCCTTCAACTCCGGTCTGCTGGCCGACCCGCGGCCGGGCGCCACGTTCAACTACGCCACGGCACCCGAGGAACTGCTCGACCGCGCTCTGCGCCTGAAGACACTGGCGGAACGCCACGGCACCACGCTGCGGGCCGCGGCCCTGGCGTTCTGCTGCGCGCACCCGGCCGTGGCGAGCGTGCTGGTGGGCGCTCGTTCGGCCGGCGAGGTGCGCGACTGCGCCGAGCAGTTCGCGGCGACCGTACCGGCCGGATTCTGGCAGGAGCTGCGAGAAGCCGGCCTTCTGCCCCCGCACGCCCCCGTGCCCACCGAGGAGCCGTGATGAGAGTAGCCCTGCACACCGAGGTCCGTGCCGACCGCATCGAGGAGTACGAGGCCGCCCACCGGGAGGTGCCGAAGGAGCTCACGGACGCGATCCGTTCCGCCGGAGCGACCTCCTGGACCATCTGGCGATGGGGGTACCCCTTGCTCGAGCGAAGCCGAGAGCTCGGGGGAGGGACCGACCTCTTCCACGCGCTGGAGTGCGAGGACTACGGGCGTCTGCTGGCCGAGCTGGAGAAGCTGCCCGGCAACGTCGCCTGGCAGGCACGGATGGCGGAGCTGCTCGACGTGGTGCACGACTACTCGGCCGAGGGCGCGGACGCGGGCCTGCCGCTGGTCTGGGAGCTGCCGTGACCGTGGATGCGCACCACCACGTGTGGGACCTCTCCGTCCGCGACCAGGACTGGATCAGGGGCCCGGAACTCGAGCCGATCCGTCGCAGCTTCACGATCGCGGACCTGGAACGTCAGGCCCGCCCGGTCGGCGTGGACCGCACCGTACTGGTGCAGACGGTCACCGTGGCCGAGGAGACACCTGAGTTCCTGGCCCTGGCGGAACGCAACGAGATCGTCGCGGGCGTCGTCGGCTGGACGGACCTGACGAGCCCCGGCGTGGCGGACACGCTGACCCGCCTGCGGGAGCTGTCCGGGGGGTCGTATCTGCGCGGCATCCGCCACCAGGTCCAGGGCGAAGCGGACCCCGAGTGGCTGCTGCGCCCCGACGTACGCCGGGGCCTCGCCGCTGTCGCGGACGCCGACCTGGTCTACGACCTGCTGGTGCTGCCCCACCAGCTCCCGGCGTGCGTCAAGGCGGCTCAGTCGCTCCCCGAACTCATCTTCGTCCTGGACCACTTGGGCAAACCCCCGATCGCCTCCGGAACCCTGGAGCCCTGGGCATCCCACATCCGCGCCCTCGCCGCCCTGCCGAACACGGTCTGCAAGCTGTCGGGCATGGTGACGGAGGCGGACTGGAAGACCTGGCGGGTCAAGGACCTGCGCCCCTACACGGACACGGTCCTGGACGCCTTCGGCCCGTCCCGGCTGATGTTCGGCTCGGACTGGCCGGTGTGCACGCTGGCGGCGTCGTACGCGGACGTGTCGGACACGGCGGCAGCGCTGACGCAGGAGCTCGGCGACGACGACCGCCACCAGATCCTCGAGAGCACGGCCACCCGGGTCTACCGCCTCTGAGCCACCGGCGCGGCCAGCCGGGTCGGTGGCATGAACTCGCGGACGTAGGTGCGGTGCCAGCAGGCCCCCGTCTCCCGCAGTTCACGCCACGTCGTGTACCGGTAGCGGAAGAGGCGGGCCCGGATGTAGCGCGGCGGCTCGTCCGGGGGGAAAGGGGAGCGGCGCAGGAGCCTCAGGGTGTCGCGGTCGTTCTCCAGGAGACGTTCCACCAGGCCGCCGAACCAGGATCCCGCGTACGCGGGGGACAGCGCCGCGAACCACATCAGCCAGTCGAGCCGCAGGTGGTAGGGGGCGAACTGGCGCGGCCAGTGTCGTGGATCGCCCGGTTTGCCCTTGAACTCGTACTCCCGCCACTCGGAGTCCTCCCGCGGCACGTCGTCCGCCGTGCCCTCCACCACCACCTCGTAGCGGATCCGGCTGACGCTGCCGAAGGCGCCGTAGGTGTTGACGAGGTGCAGCGGGTCGAAGGAGCGGTTCATGATCTGGCCGCGGGAGATCATGTTGCGTACCGGGTGGTAGCCGAGGGCGAGCAGGCCCGCGCCGACCGCCAGGACCAGGACCTCGTACCACAGGGGAGCAGCGGAGACCTTCGGGGCAGTGGTGGGGAACAGGACCGCCGACAGGCCCAGCACGATCGTGATCCAGTTCAGCCAGGAGAAGTTGCCCGAAAGGACCAGCCACAGCTGCGTCACGATCATCAGGGACGCGGCGGCCGTCGCGACCGGCTGCGGGGTGAACAGCAGGACCGGCACGACCAGTTGGGTGACGTGGTTGGCCGCCACCTCCACTCGGTGCAGCGGCTTCGGCAGATGGTGGAAGAACCAGCTCAGCGGGCCCGGCATCGGCTGCGTCTCGTGGTGGTAGTCCAGGCAGGTCAGCTTCCGCCAGCAGGCGTCCCCGCGCATCTTGATCAGCCCGGCGCCGAACTCCAGACGGAACAGGATCCAGCGCAGCAGGAACAGCACCACGATCGGCGGCGCCACCTCGTCGTTGCCCAGGAACACCGCCAGGAAGCCGACCTCCAGCAGCAGCGACTCCCAGCCGAAGGAGTACCAGGTCTGGCCGACGTTGACGATCGACAGGTACAGCAGCCAGGGGATAAGCCACAGCGCCATCCCCGCCCACAACGGCACCAGCGAGTCGGCCCCGGCGACCAGCGCCGCCGACACCGCGCATCCCGCCCACGACCAGGCGGCGAAGAAGCGGTCCGAGTAGTGGAAGTGGAAGACGCTGGGCGCCAGTTTGAACGGCACCCGGGCGACGTACCGCGGCACCGGCAGCATGCCGCGCTCCCCGATCAGCGCCCGGAACTGCAGAGCGGCGGTCAGGAAGGCGACGAGGTACACCACCGCCAGAGCCCGCTGGAAGACCAGTCGGCTCAGCCAGTACTCCGGTGCGACGAACCAGTCCACGGCAACCGCTCCTCTCCCTCCAGTGTCACCCGGTACCCCCGGCCGAACCGGTCAGCCCGTCACACCGTGTACACCTCGGCCCGGGTTGCGTAACCCGCCGACGGCGGCGGCCCAGCCCGGCCCGGCCCGGCCCGCTCGGCCGTACCGGGCCACCGGGCCGGGGTCCGGGACGGCCGGGCCGGCAGAAGTCGAAGAATCCGGCAATCCCTGGCATGGTGGCCCCATGGTTGATCGGGGAGGGAGCACCCTGTCACTCCCAAAGGACTGGCCCGCCCACCCGGATCCGATCCTGGCGCTCAACCGCATGGGCAGCTTCGACTGGGACCTGGACACCGGGCTGTTCCACATGGACGCCCGGGCCCACGAGATCTTCGACGTACGCCCCGAGGAATACGACGGCCGCCCCGAGAGCCTGCGGTCGAGCGTTCCGCCGTCCGAGGGCCGCCGTGTCGACGCCCTGGTGGCCCGGGCCATCAAGGACGGCAGCGAGAACTACGGCACCTACTTCCGCGTCCGCTGCCGCGACGGCACCCTGCGCTGGACCCACACCCAGGGATACATCCGGCGCGACGAGACGGGCCGCCCGCGCCGGATCATCGGCATCGTGCGCGACGCCACCCAGGAACTGCGCGACGGCCTGGCCCGCAGGGAGCAGCTGGCCCAGGACGAGGCGCTGCGCCGGCAGACGAACATCGTCGAGTCCACCACCGCCGCGCTCGCCCACGCCCGCACCGTCCAAGACGTCATCGACGTCCTCAAGGACAGCCACGGCCTCACCCACCTGGGCGCGGCCAGCCTCGTCATGGGCCTGGTGGAGGCGGGCCGCATCCGGATCGTCGCCGAGGGCCCCGAGGGCAGCTCGGTGCCCGGCACCCGGGTCACCCGCGTCGACGAGGCCTACCCGATGAGCGAGGTGGTACGGACCCTCCGGCCGCGGTTCATCGAGTCGCCGGAGGAGTTCGCCGAGCGCTACCCCGTCCTGTGGCCGCACCTGACGGACCTGCGCGTCACCTCCGCCGCCTATCTGCCGCTCGTCGCGCAGGCCCGCCCGATCGGCGCCATGGGCCTGCTCTACGACGACCGGCGCGGCTTCACCCCCGACGAGCGCAACGTCCTCGTCGCGCTCGGCAGCAGCATCGCGCAGAGCCTGCAACGCGCCATGCTCTACGAACAGGAGAAGGACCTCGCCCAGGGCCTCCAGCAGGCGATGCTGCCGCGTTCCATCCCCCGCGTGCCCGGCGCCGACGTCGCCGTCCGCTACCGCTCGGCGTCCCTCGGCCGGGACATCGGCGGCGACTGGTACGACCTCATCCCGCTGCCCGGGGACCGGGTCGGCGCCGTCATCGGTGACGTACAGGGCCACGACACCCACGCGGCCGCCGTCATGGGCCAGCTGCGCATCGTCCTGCGCGCCTACGCCGCCGAGGGCCACCCGCCCGCCACCGTGATGGCCCGCGCCTCCGTCTTCCTCAAGGAGCTGGACACCGAACGCTTCGCGACGTGCCTGTACGCCGAGGCCGACCTGGCCACCGGAGTGGTGCAACTGGTCCGAGCCGGCCATATCGACCCGCTGCTCAGGCTGTCCGACGGCGCCTGCCGACGGCTGCCCGTCGAGGGAGGCCTGCCGCTCGGGCTGTCCGCCGAGTTCGACCGCCTGGAGTACCCGGTCACCACGGTGGAGCTGGACCCCGGCCAGACCCTGGTGCTGTGCACCGACGGCCTGATCGAAGTGCCGGGCGCCGACCTCGACGAGGGCGTGCACAACCTTCAGGAGCTGGTCTGCAGCGGCCCGGGCGATGTGCGCGATCTCGCCGACCGGCTCATCGACGTGGCCGAGGAGCGGGGCGGCGACGACGACGTGGCTCTGCTCCTTCTGCGGCGCCTGGGGCTCGCCCAGCGGTCCGGCGACCGCCTCCGGCAGCACGTCCCGCCCGGTGACCCGGAAGCCCTCACCACCGCCCGCCACATGATCCGCGCCGCCGTCCGCACATGGGGCGCCGGCGAGCGCTCCGACGAGATCGAACTGGTCGCCGACGAGCTGATCACCAACGTCCTCGTGCACACCGAGGCCACCGCCGTCGTCACCCTGCGGGTCCTCACCGGCCACGCCCGCCGCTTCCGCGTCGAGGTCGAGGACGCCTCCAGCGCCCTGCCCCGCCGCCGCGACGCGGGCGAGTCGGAGGTCTCCGGCCGGGGCCTGCTGCTCGTCGACCGGCTCGCCGACGTGTGGGGCGTGGAGGCCCGCGGCGGCGGCAAGGTCGTATGGGGGGAGTTCACCGTCCAGGAACGCGGCTGACGGACGCGACGGGTGGCGACGCCGGTGGCGGGTGGCACTCTGGACACATGCCGGAACTGCCCGAGGTCGAAGCGCTCAGGGACTTCCTCGCCGACCGTCTCGTCGGCCACGAGGTGGTCCGGGTGCTGCCCGTCGCGATCAGTGTCCTGAAGACGTACGACCCACCGGTCACCGCCCTCGAGGGACGCGAGGTCACCGCCGTCGCCCGGTACGGCAAGTTCCTGGACCTGGACGCCGGCGGACTGCACTTGGTGACGCACCTGGCCCGGGCCGGCTGGCTCCAGTGGAAGGACCGCCTGCCCGACGGCGCACCCCGACCCGGCAAGGGCCCGCTCGCGCTGCGGGTCGCGCTGGAGAGCGGGGAGGGCTTCGATCTAACGGAGGCGGGCACCCAGAAGCGGCTCGCGGTGTACGTCGTCAGTGATCCGCTCCAGGTGCCGGGCATCGCCCGCCTGGGGCCCGACCCGCTGGCCGACGGCTTCGACGAGCAGCGCCTGGGCGAGCTCCTCGCGGGCGAGCGGCGCCAGATCAAGGGCGCGCTGCGCGACCAGAGCCTGATCGCGGGCATCGGCAACGCCTACAGCGACGAAATCCTGCACGCCGCCCGTATGTCCCCGTTCAAGCTGGCCTCCTCGTTGTCGCCGGAGGATGTGCACCGCCTGCACGACGCACTGCGCACGACGCTTTGCGAGGCGGTCGAGCGTTCGCGCGGCCTGGCCGCCGGACGCCTGAAGGCGGAGAAGAAGACGGGCCTGAGGGTCCACGGCCGCACCGGGGAGCCCTGCCCGGTCTGCGGCGACACGATCCGCGAGGTGTCATTCAGCGACTCCTCGCTGCAGTACTGCCCGACCTGCCAGACGGGCGGCAAGCCGCTGGCGGACCGCAGACTGTCCCGGCTTCTCAAGTAGACGGGCGGTCCGCCGGGCGGCCGCTCAGCGGGCCTTCAGCGTGACCAGGCGCTGTCCGCCCTTGGTGCGCACATCGAAGTGGTCGATCTGGTCCGACCGCATCCCCGTGCCGCCCTGGAGCGTGGTCGGCTCCCCGTCCTCCGCGGGATCCATCCAGCTCGCCACCGTCTGCTCCGAACCGTCCTTGCCGACCGCGACGAGCCGGCAGGGATGCGGCCCCGACCTGTCCTTGACCGTCACGTCGATCTGGCTGCCCCAGACCTCGTCGTGCGCGGTGACCCGCGCCCACACGCCCGTGTCCGGGTCGGTCGCGGTCATGGCCGTCGCGGTGGTGGACGTCGAGCCGTGCCCGGCGACGAACGCCGTCGTCGGCCCTCCGACCGCGAACACCACGGCCGCCGCGACCGCATACAGCCACCGCCTGCGCCCGCTGCGGTGCTTGGTCGCCACCTCGTCGAGCAGCCGCTCCAGCAGCCGGGGCCCCGGCGCCGCGAAGGGGTGCAAGGACCGCGGGGTCGCCCTCCGGTAGAGCATCAACTGACGCGCGGCGGGGCGGAACTCCGTCACGTGCGCCGCGCACGACGGGCACTCCATGAGGTGGTCCTCGAAGCGGAAGGCTTCCGCCTCGTCCAGCACGCCCAGCGCGTAGGCGCCGACGTCGCGGTGGCGTTCCAGGGACCTCATACCAAATCCTCAGGCCGGTGGGCGGGGTGGGGGTGGTGCTGCTGTTGCCCACCGGTACGGACCAGGCGGCCGAATCACTCAAGGCCGTTACCGAATCGCGGCCGAGAAGGACATTCGGAGCCGCCGGGCCGGCGGATTGGTCGTCCGGGGAAATTTTTCTCAGAAGAGGTGGATGGCGAGGTGCCCGAGGGGAAGCCCCAGCTGCCAGGCCGGCGTCCACACCTTGGGACCGTCGTCCTCGCCGACCACCGGCCCGCCGCCGGGCACCGCGTCCAGGTCGGGGGCGAGCAGCTCGGTCTCCTCCAGCCAGCGCCAGGCCGCCGTGGCCAGCTCCAGGTCTGGTGCCGGGCCGCCTGACCGGGCCGCTTCCGCGGACAGCTCCGCCATCCGTTCGCACACCCAGTCCTGCCAGGGCTGGTCGTACGCCGTCAGCGAAAGCCAGGTCTCCAGCTGTGAGACGACCCGGATGTGGGAGAGCTCGCCACCGGTGTCGGACAGGAAGATCGTCAGCGCCAGGGCGTCGCGCCCGGCGCGGAACTCGAAGGACGTCGGCGGCATCAGGTCGCCGGTCCGCAGCAGTTCGTCCGCGATGTACTCGGCGTAGAGCCATGCCATGGGGACGGTCAGTTCACCGCCGTCGGTGCCGTCCGTGCTCTCGTGGCCTCTGTGCAGCATCCCTTCCTGCCTTCCTCCGGTGCGTGCGCGTCGCCCGAGACTCGGGCCCCAGTCCGCAACACGGATGAGGCAAGCCCATTGCTCAACCATGGTCCGCAGCAAGGCGCTTTACGAAGGCTTGACTCTGGCTTCGGTTTCACCGCAGGTCCGCCGCGTATCCCGGAAGGACCCGGCGCAGGGCGCGCAGGGCGTAGTACGCACGGGACTTCACAGTACCGGGCGGAATCCCCAGGGTTCGGGCGGCCTCCGCCACACTGGCCCCGTGGAAGTACACCTGCACCAGGACTTCCCTGTGCTCGGGAGTGAGTGTCTTCACAGCCTGCCGTACGTCGAGCGTCGCGGCGGCCCGTTCGGCGTGGTCGGCGATCACGCGGGCGTTCTCGGGGACGGCGTCCCCGACCTCGGCGGGCCGGGCCTGACGCGCCCGCCTGGCGTCGATGGCGAGCCGCCGGCCGACGGTGAGCAGCCAGGGGCGCACGGAGTCGAAATCGGGCGCGCGCAGCGCTTCGGGGTGTTGCCAGGCGCGTACGAACGTCTCCTGCAGGAGATCCTCGGCGCGCTGACGGTCACCGTCCGAGAGCCTGAGCAGCAGCGCGAAGAGGGGACGGCCGTGCTCGCGCTGCAGCTCGGCCAGCTCGTGCTCGGCGGTCGTCCCGGTGGCGGGGGTGGTGCTTCCGGCCGTCATGGGCGTATGGCAACGCGCCGTCGCCCGCCGGGACAGGGCCGGGACGGCGCGGTGCGGTGGGCGGTCGCTGTTCGTCGGTGAACGGTGCGGTGAGCGGTCGACCGGACAGGCGTGCGGGGCCTCCCGGAGCCGGCTCAGGGGCTGTGCGGGGCCTTGGCCAGCTCGGAGCGCCGGTAGGAGTAACCGAAGTAGACGATCTGGCCGATCAGGAACCACCCCGCGAACCGCACCCATGTCTCCCACCGCAGGAACGTGATCAGCCAGAGCGAGAAGACCACGCCCGTCGCGGGGAGGAACGGCATCCACGGCGTGCGGAAGGTGCGCGGCAGGTCCGGCTGTCGGTAGCGCAGCACGATCACCGCCGTGCACACCACGACGAACGCCAACAGGATCCCGATGTTGGTCAGTTCGGCCACCTGCGCGATCGGCAGGAACCCGGCGATGAGGGCCGAGGCGATCCCGACGATCCATGTCACACGGGTCGGGACGTGACGCGTGGGATGTGTTTTGGCGAACCACGAGGGCAGCAGTCCGTCGCGCGACATGGAGAACCACACCCGGGTGACGCCCAGCATGAACGTGAACATGACGGTGAGAATGCCGATGACGGCCCCGACCGCGATCACGTCCGCGAGCCCGCTGAGGCCGACCGCCTTGAACGCGCTGGAGAAGCCGCTCTCCTTGTCGATGTGCTGGTACTTCTGCATGCCCGTCAGGACCAGGCACGCCGCCACGTACAGCACCATGGAGATCGCCAGCGAGTAGACGATCGCCTTCGGCATGTGGCGCTGAGCGTCCTTGGACTCCTCCGCGGCGGTCGACATGGCGTCGTAGCCGAAGACCGCGAAGAACACGGTCGCCGCACCGGTGAACGCGCCGCCGACACCGAAGGGGAAGAACGGATGGTAGTTGCCGCTGTCGATGTGGAAGACGCCGACACCGATCACCAGCAGCACGACGAGGATCTTCAGCGCCACGACGAACGTCTCGAAACGGGCCGCGTTGCGGATACCGAGGTTCAGCAGGTAGGCGATCAGCAGGCACAGCACCAGCGCGAACAGGTCCACCCGGTGTCCGGCGCCCGTGCCCGGCGCACCCAGCATCCACGCCGGCAGGTGCGCGCCCATCTCGCCCACGAGGAAGCCGAAGTAGCCGGAGATGCCGATGGCGACCACCGCCACGATCGCCGTGTACTCCAGCAGCAGGTCCCAGCCGATGAACCAGCCGGCGTACTCGCCGAGCACCGCGTAGCCGTACGTGTAGGCCGATCCCGCCTTCGGGATGAGCCCGGCGAACTCGGCGTACGACAGGGCGGCGGTCGCGCTCGCCAGGCCCGCGATCAGGAACGACACCAGGACCGCGGGCCCGGCGGTGCCGTTCGCGACCGTGCCGGCGAGGGTGAAGATGCCCGCGCCGATGATCCCGCCGACGCCGATCGCGGTCAGCTGCCACAGGCCGAGCGAGCGCTCGAGCCGGGTGCCCTCGCCGACTTCCGTCTCGTCGATGTGCTCGATGGGTTTGCGGCGGAGAATTCCCTCGCCCTTACGGAGTCCGGCCATGAGCCTCACCTCCTCGCGGACCTCTTCGCGGACGGCAATGCACTGGCCGGATCATGGCGGCGCAGCCCCGCCGGGGAGGGAAGACGGCGACGTCCCTACGGTACGACGGTCACGGGCCAGCGGCCCGCCTTCACCAGGCGGATCGCCACCGAGCCGATGATGCGGTGGCCGGCCTGCTCGGAGGCGCCGACCACGACGGCGTCCGCCTTCAGCTCCTCGGCGGCCTTGACCAGGCTGTTGTACGGGTCGCCGCGGAAGGTGTGGAACTCCCAGCGCACGTCGAATATGCCCTTCAGCCGCTCGGCGGCCTCACGGATCTGGGCGACCAGTTCCTCGGCGATCTGGTCGGTCGTCTCCGCCACCGGAACCCCGAGCGCCGCCCCGGCCGCCATCACCGGCTGTACGTACACGACCGCGAGGAGCGCGTGCTGCCGCCGGGCGAGACCGCCGGCGTAGGCCGCGGCCCGCAGCGACGAGTCGGAGCCGTCCACCCCGACGAGGATGACCTTGGGCCCGTCCGTGCCCCGCTCGAACTGGTGCGAGTGCTGTTCCGTCACATGGGCGAGGCTATCGGAACGCGCAGGTCCGGGTCGTTGCGGCCGGGGATCACGGGCCGGACGTCCGCTCAGGTCCGTACATCCGGGTACGTGGGTCCCATGGGGTGATTTCCGCCGCCGTGGTCGGTGTTGCGCGGCCGCGGGCGCACCGATCCGCGCGACTGATGAATCATGAAAAAGGATCAGCCGCTCTCGCGGCGCCACCTGCTGCTGGCCGTAACCGCCGTCCTGGGCGCGGCCGGGGCGGGACCGCCTCCTGGGCACGGTGAGGTGGTAGCCGGCGTCCAGCAGGAACGGCAAACACTGCCGGGCACGAAGGTCGGCCCGCGCTCAACGCACGGCGACCATCCGGGCGAACACCACCACGTTCCCCGCGTAGTTCCCGTCGACGAACTCTCCCCCGCAGGTGATGACCCGTAGTTCCGGGGCTCCCTTGTTCCCGTAGACGTGGTCACCGGGGAAATGGGCCTTGTCGAAGACCTCGTTGCCGTAGACCTCGAACACGGCGATCCTGCCGTCCTGGCGCCGGACCTCGATGTGATGGCCCTTCCCCAGGGCGCCGAGCCCGTAGAACACGGCCGGTCCCTCACGGTTGTCGACATGGCCCACGATCACGGCCGTGCCCTTCTCGCCGGGTGAGACCGCGCCGGTGAACCAGCCCACCAGGTTCGGATCCTCCGGCGGCGGAGCGGCCACCCAGCCGGACGTGTCCAGGCCCACCGGTATGACGGGGGCGTCGATCTGGAGTGCCGGGATGCGGACGCGCTCGACCGCGGAGTACGGCAGCGGATCGGGCGTCTCAGAGGCGCTGGAGCCCGAGCCGGTGCCCGAGCCCGAGCGGGAGTCGGGCGCCGCCGCCTTCGCGGGCTGGGGCGGGCCCACAAGGGACTCGCCCGAACCGTTCCGCACCAGGGCGAGACCCGTCAGCAGCACCAGCGCGATCACGCCCCACGGGGCGCGCTTGCGCTGGTGCCCCTCTTCTCCTTCGGCCGGCCCGGACGCAGACATTCGCCATCCCCTCCCGGCGCCGCCGTCTCGCCGCGCCGTTCACGCAGTGACGGTCAGGAGGTGCTGCCGCGGGCGCGGCGGCGCGTGAGGTGCCAGGCCGTGCCGACCGAGACCAGGACGAGGGCGGCACCGAGGCCGATCTTCTTCAGGTCGAAGCCGCCGATGCTTCCGCCCTCACCGGCGTGCACGCCGTGCTGTGGCCGCTCCGCATCGCCGCGCCCGTTCCCACGGCCTGAGCCCTCGTCCCGCGACTCCTCGTCGCGGTCGTCGCGTCCGGCGGTCATGACGAGCTGCTGGTGTCCGGCCTGGTGGCCGCACTGGAACAGCACGTCGAACGTGGTGCCCGGCAGTGCGTTCCGGCCGGCCGTGACCGTGGCCGAGTTCCGGCCCCGGGGGATGGTGACGTCGTCGAAGGCGCCCGAGAAGACCTTGGCGTCTCCGTTGCAGCCCCGCACCGGCAGGTTGATACGCCCGCCGGGGGCGACCGCGGCCGGTTCCAGGTTGTAGGAGAAACCCGAGTGGCCGGCGCCGGCCTCCCCGCCTCGGGCGACGGCCGTCGTACACGCCGTGAGCGCCAGGGCACTGACGCCCAGCATTGCGGCCGAGGCGAGGCGAATCGCGCGCATGGTGAGCCTCCAGGTCTCCGAGGAGCCGTGCCGCGGACCTGTTCCGCTTGCGTCGGAAATGCACCTCGTTGCCTGAAACGCTAAGAAAAGAGGTGGCTGAGCGCGATCGCAGTAAGGCGAATGGGGTACGGGTGTATGCCGCACAGGGGAGGCGCGGCGGTGCAGGGGGCGGGCGCGGAGGGCGCCCGCCCCCTTGAGAGCTCGGGACCCCGTCAGCCGTGCAGCTGCGGGAACAACGCCAGGAACGGCTCCGCGGAGGCCGAGACGCCCCGGCTGTAGGGCGCGTCGAAGTCCCAGATCAGGAAGAGCAGGAAGGCGATCAGTGCCGAGAAGAGCCCCGCCAGGAGGAGTTCACGGGCCGTGCGCCGGATCTGCAGCGCGAACACCATCCCGATGGTGACCACCGCCCCCGCGATCAGCCCGAACCACACCACCGGCGGCATCGTCGAGCCGGTGGCTCCGGCGCGCGCGTTGCGCGCCGCGTCTGCCGCCGTCACCTGGTCCACGAGCGGCTGGTAGGCCTGCGCCTCGTAGTCCGTCTTCGGGTGGTAGTCGGTGACGTCCTGACGGATCCGCTGGAACAGCTCCTGGCCGCGGGCGGTCACCTCGCCGTGATCGGCCATGGCCTTCCACTCGGTGGTGACGACATGACCGACATAGGCGTTGACGTCGGCGCGGACACGGTCGCGGACGTCGGCCGGATAGACGCGGACGCGCTGCGAGATCTCGTGCAGCGCCTGTGCCTCGGCCTGCACATGGTCCTGGGCGGCGCTGCGCGCCTCCCACACCCCGGCGATGGCCAGGCCCAGCACGATGGCGTACACCACGCCGATCCACATCGTCATGTACTCGATCACGTCCGGGGTCTCGGACGGGTCCTCGTCCACAGCGGCCGTACGGGCCCGGACCAGGGTCACCACGATCACGACGGCGCACGCGGCTGCCATCGCGAGGGTGAGAACAAGCCATTCCGACAACAGGTGCCTCCAGAGATCAGCGCGGACGCAGCGCGGCGATGGCGAACACCGCGGGCGCGACGATGAGCAGGGTGAACGTGAGCGGCGACGGCCCGTCATGGGGCGGCCGTGGGTGGGAGACGGGGAGGTGGGCCGGATAGCGCACCGGGGTCGGTGCGGGGTGCGGGCGCGGCCCGGGCGGGGGCGTCGGGGACGGCGTCGGTGCGAGGGAGGGGATGCGGACGGGGACCGGGGCGGGTCTCGGCACCGGCCGCGGGGCCGGCGGCAGGGCGCGCGGCGGCGGGACGGGCTTCGGTGTCGGGTCCGGCCGCGGGGGCGGCGGGGGCTCGGGCGGCGGCTTGGGGGCGGGCGTCGGAATCGGGGTCGGTGTGGGGCTGGGTGGCGGCGTGGGGCTCGGGCTCGGTGCGGAGCACGGCGGCGTGGGCCAGAGGTCGCCGCCCGCGACCGCCACCGCCTCCGTGCCGCCCGGGCCGGTCGAGGCGTACGCGCACGCGTCGGCCGACGCCGCCCCGGCGGGAACGCCGACGAGGAACCACGCCAGCGTCACCAGGGTCAACCCCCGGGCGAGGAGGGCCGTTCGGGGCCGTTGGGGTCGTTGCACGACCGAGATCATCGGCTTCGCCGCGCCCCCGCACGCCCGGGCCCCGGCGAATTGCCTCGAAGGAGGGAGATCCGTCTTCGTGGCGTTTCAGCAACCATGCCCGATCCGTGCCGAGTTGGGCACATCCGTGCGAGGGGTGCCGAGGGTGGGGCGGGGGACGGTGGCCGGAAACGCGTCACAGGTTCCGGAAAGAAATTCCCGGCCCGATTGAACACACCGGGCACTCCCGCCCGTACTCATGGCCACACAGCGGCGCACAGAGGACGCTGCAACACCGAAGCTGACAGCGGGAGTTGAGAATGAAGACAACCTGGCGGAGCGCCTCCCTCGTGGCGACCGCTGCCGCCGTGCTGGCGCTCACGACGGCGTGCGGTTCGCAGAACGGCACCCAGGCGGCGGGCAGCCAGAACGTGGGGGCCACCGCCCTCCCGGGCGGCCTGGGTTCCAGCCCCTCCCTCCCCGGAAACGGCTACGGCGCCGACTCCACCGCCGCGCCGAGCGCCTCCGCCTCCGCGGGCGGGCAGTCCGCGGGTCAGCTGGCCGTCGTCGACAACGCGAAGCTCGGCAAGATCGTCACGGACGGCGCCGGCTTCACCCTCTACCGCTTCGACCAGGACACGGCCGAGCCGCCGAAGTCCTCCTGTGACGGCGACTGCGCGAAGACGTGGCCGCCGGTCCCCGCCGAAGGAGCCACCGTCGCCTCCGGTATCGACACCTCCCTGCTGGGCGAGGTCACCCGCTCCGACGGCACCAAGCAGCTCACCATCGCCGGCTGGCCGATGTACCGGTACGCGAAGGACACCAAGGCCGGTGACGTCAACGGCCAGGGCGTCAAGGGCACCTGGTTCGCGACGGCGCCCACCGGCAAGAAGGCCGGTGCCGCCCTGCCCGGCCTGTCGGTCCGCAACGACCCCAAGCTCGGCCCGATCGTCGTCGACAAGAACGGCATGACGGTCTACCGCTTCCTGAAGGACAAGGCCTGGCCCGAGCCGGTGTCGAACTGCACCGGCGCCTGCCTGGAGAAGTGGCCCGTCGTCGCCCCCGTCTCGGCCGACGACACCAAGGGTGTCAAGAAGAAGGGCCTCATGGGCTTCACCCGCCCCGACGGCGCCAAGCAGATGACCGTCAACTGCTGGCCGATCTACACCTTCTCCGGCGACAAGGCCCCCGGAGACACCAACGGTCAGGGTGTGGGCGGCACCTGGTACGCCGTCTCGCCCGACGGAAAGCCGGTCGGCGCGCCGAAGTAGAGATCACACCTCCCCAGGGTTGATCGACCGCCTCACCCAGTCAGCGACGGAACGCGGAAGGGAGTGGACACACAAGCCGGACGAACGGGACACAGGCGCGCACGGCCGGGTCCACCCCCTCCGCACCGCACGGAGGGGGTGGGCCCTTTGGCGCGGGCGGCGCGGGTCCCGGGCCTCCACGGAAACACCACGTCGTGACCGGGAACGGACGGTCAATTTCCGTTTTCACTCGCTCCGTTGGCGGACGATCAGTAGCCTCAGCTCGAACACCGGATCGCCTACACCGTCGTCAACGCCTTGGAGAGCTGCATGGAGCGCCCCGCCTGGGCCCCTCGGAGCATCGACATCTCCGTGCCGAGTGTCGCCCGTATGTACGACTTCTACCTGGGCGGCTCCCACAACTTCGAGGTCGACCGCGAAGCGGCGCGCAGGGCCATGGAGTACATGCCGGGGCTTCCCAAGATCATGCAGGCGAACCGGGCGTTCATGCGCCGCGCCGTGCGCTTCGCCGTCGCGGAGGGCATCACCCAGTTCGTCGACATCGGCTCCGGCATCCCGACCTTCGGCAACGTCCACGAGGTGGCGCAGCAGGCGCACCCGGGCGCGCACGTGGTGTACGTCGACCACGACCCGGTGGCGGTCGCGCACAGCCGCGCCGTCCTGCAGGGCAACGAGCGCGCGGACGTCGTCGCGGCCGACCTCCGCAAGCCCCACGAGATCCTGGCGAGCCCTCAGGTGGAGCGACTGATAGACCGGAACCGGCCAGTCGCGCTCCTTCTCGTTGCCATACTGCACTTCGTGGAGGACACGGACGACCCCTACGGTGCGGTGGCCGAGCTGCGCGACGCGCTCGCGCCGGGCAGCCTGCTCGTTCTCACGCACGCCTCGTACGAGGGGATCCCGCTGCCGAAGGAGCGGGCCGACGGCGCGGTCGACGTGTACAACACCATCCGCAATCCGCTGATCATGCGCTCGCGCGACGAGATCGCGCGGTTCTTCGAGGGGTACGACATGGTGGAACCCGGGCTGGTGCCGATGCCGAAGTGGCGGCCCGACACGGCACCCGAGGACGAGGACCCCTATTCGTTCGCGGGGTTCGCCGGCGTGGGGCGCTCGGCGTGAGGGCGGGACCGGGTGGACCGGAGGACAGACTGCGCAGGTTCGCGACGATCTGGAGCCGGGCCGTCTACCCGGTGACCTCGACGTCGCTGACCCGGCCGGAGTTCGAGGAGCGACTGCTGCCGCTGGCCCGGCAGTTGAGCGAGGCGCTGCGGGCCAGGGTGTTCGACGCCGCGGCGGCCAAGGGGATCGGCGCGGCGCTCATCGACGCGCACTGCACGGACCCGGAGGCCCTCAGCCGCACCCTCGACTGCGTCGACGCCTACCTCGTGCTCTACTGCGGCGACCCGGACGCCTCCGCCGAGGCGCAGGAGGCCCGGCGCACCCGCTGCTCACGGTTGCAGCACGCGATGGCCGCCGGGTTCGCGGCGGCGCTCAAGGAGCGCACGCTGGCCGAACAGGAGGCCATCGCACAGGCCGCCCTCACGGCCCAGGGCGAGGTGGCCGAGGCCCTGCACGCCACGGAGGCCCGCTTCCGCGCGGTCTTCGAGGGCGCCGCCATCGGCATCGGGATCGCCGACCTCGACGGCAACGTCCTCCAGGTCAACGGCGCCCTGCTGCGCATGTTCGGCGGCTCCGAGCAACTGGTGCGCGGCCGCAACGTCGCCGAGTGGACCCATCCCGACGACGCACCGCAGGTCTGGCGCCTGTACGACGAGCTGGTGCGCGGCGAGCGGGACCACTACCACGTGGAGAAGGCCTTCTACCGGCCTGACGGAACGGTCCTGTGGACCAACCTCACGGTGTCCCTGCTGCGGGACGCCGACGGCAACCCGCAGTACCAGCTCGCCCTCATGGAGGACACCACCGAGCGGCGGCTGCTGAACCTCCGGCTGCGGTACGAGGCCACGCACGACGCGCTCACCGGCCTGCCCAACCGGACCCTGTTCTTCGAGCGGCTGGAGAAAACCCTGGCAGCGGGGGAGGGCCGGCGGTTCGGCCTGTGCTACCTCGACCTGGACGGCTTCAAGACGATCAACGACAGCCTCGGGCACGCGGCCGGGGACCGGCTGCTCGTCGAGGTCGCCGACCGGCTGCAGGCCTGCGCGACCGGCCCCGGCGAGATGGTCGCGCGCCTCGGCGGCGACGAGTTCGTGGCGCTGACCACCGGGCCCGACACCGAGCGCGGGGTCGACGAACTCGCCGGGCGCATCATGAACGCGCTGGTCACCCCCATCAGCGTCGACGGGCGGGAGCTGACCGTGCGCGGCAGCATCGGCATCGTCGAGGGCCCGGTCGGGGAGCGCGGCCCGGCGGAGGTGCTGCGCAGCGCGGACATCACCATGTACCGGGCGAAGTCGGCGGGCGGCAACCGCTACGAGCTCGCCGACCCCGAGGCCGACGCCCGCACCATCACCCGGCACGGACTGACCACTGCGCTGCCCACGGCCCTGAACCGCGGGGAGTTCTTCATCGAGTACCAGCCACTGGTGCACCTCGGCGACGGCAAGGTGCGCGGCGCCGAGGCGCTGGTGCGCTGGCTGCACCCGCAGCACGGGGTGCTCGGCCCCGACCGTTTCATCCCGCTCGCCGAGCGCACCGGGCTGATCGTGCCGCTGGGCCGCTGGGTGCTCCAGGAGGCGGTACGGCAGGCCCGCGCCTGGCAGGAGAAGCAGGACCAGCCCGGCCCGCTGCGCATCAACGTCAACCTCTCGCCCTGTCAGCTCACCCATCCGGGACTGGTCTCCGACACCGTGGAGATCCTGGAGCGGGCCGGCCTCGAGCCGGACGCGCTCTGCCTGGAGGTCACGGAGTCGGCGCTCATCGGCGCGGACGACGATCTGCTCAAGCCGCTGCGCCGGCTGGCCGAGATGGGGGTGGACATCGCCCTCGACGACTTCGGCACCGGCTACTCGAACCTCGCCAACCTGCGCCGGCTGCCGGTGCGGGTCCTCAAGCTGGACCGTTCCTTCACCCAGAGCATGCAGCAGTACCCGGCGGACCCGGTCGACCTGAAGATCGTCGAGGGGATCGTCTCCCTGGCCCACAGCCTCGACCTCGCGGTCACGGTGGAGGGCGTGGAGACCGGCGCCCAGGCCGAACAGCTGCGGATGATGGGCTGCGACACGGCCCAGGGCTGGTACTACGCCCGCCCCGGCCCACCGGAGCGGCTGCACGAACTGGCCCTGGTCGACGCGACCGGCTGAGTCGTCACGGTCGTACGGCCTGTGCGCCCCCGACGCGTGCCCGCACGGCCTCGGCCACCGAGGCGGCGGCCCGGACCAGCGCCGCGGTGGCCGTCGAACGGGACTGCTGCGGCCAGGCGATGGCCAGGACCGCGGGCGGCGCGTCCTCGACGGGGCGGTAGGCGACACCCGGGCGCGGGTAGCGGGCGGCGACGGAGGCGGGTAGCAGGGCGACCAGGTCGCCCAGTGGGATCAGCGTGAGCAGTTGGGCGAGATCGCGGCCCTCCCGCCGTATCCGGTCGAGGAATTGGTGCAGGTCGCCGGGGCGCAGGCCGAGGTCGGCGAGGCCGAGCCGGTCCTTGGAGGCCAGCGGGTGCGCCGCGGAGAGGACGGCGACGCGCGGCTCGGCGAGCAGCGTCTCGACGTCCAGGCCGGTGCGGTCGAACGGCTCGTAGACCAGGGCAGCGTCGGCCTCGCCCAGGCGCAGCAGCCGCGGCTGTTCCTGCCATCCGCACAGCCGGACCGTGACGGGTACGGCTCCGGGTTCGGCCGCGACGAGCTCCAGGATCGGCTCCAGCAGTCCGGCATCGCCGTCGGCCTTGACGGCCAGGACCAGCTTCCTCTCCTGGGCGGCCGCGCGCTGCGCCCGTCGAGCTGCGGCCTGCAGGGCGTCCAGCGCGATCCGCGCCTCGGTGAGGAGCACTTCACCGGCCGGCGTCAGAGCGACGCTGTGCGTGGTCCGCTCGAACAGGGTGACGCCGAGCTCCGCCTCCAGGCGCCGGATCGCACGGGACAGGGGCGGCGGGGAGATGCCCAGCCGCTCGGCCGCGCGGGCGAAGTTGAGTTCCTCGGCGACGGCGACGAAGTAGCGCAGCGGACGGGACTCCACGGTTCCCCCCTCCCGGTATTGCCTTGAGGGTAACAACCGGGAGCGAACCGGTCCTTCAGTTCCGGTGGGCCGGGGAGCAGTCTCGATCACGTCTTCCGAACCCGTACTTCCAGGAGATTCCCATGATTCTCGTCACCACCCCGACCGGACAGATCGGCAGCCGGGTCCTCGACGCCCTCCTCGACGCAGGGGACACGGCCGGGCCGATCCGGGTGACCGTCCGCGATCCCGCGCGCCTTACCCCGCGCGTCCGCGACCGCGTGGAGGTCGTCCGGGGATCCCACGCCGACCCCGACGTCGCCGCCAAGGCGTGCGCGGGCGTCGACCGGGTGTTCTGGCTGGTGCCCCCCACACCCACCGCCGACAGCGTCGAGGGCCACTTCCGCGACTTCACCCGGCCGCTCGTCGAGGCGATCGAGAACCAGGGCGTAGGGCGCGTCGTCGCGGTGTCCACCCTGGGCCGCGGGGTCGCCGAGAAGGCCGGGCAGATCTCGGCCTCGCTGGCCATGGACGACCGGATCCGGGCCACGGGCGTCCACCACCGGGCGCTGTGCCCGCCGTTCCTCATGGAGAACCTGCTCCACCACGTCGAGGCGATCCGCAGCAGTGGTGTGATCTCCATGGCGGCGTACGGCGACCGGGTGCTGCGCACCTGCACCACCAGTGACGTCGGCGCCACCGCGGCGCGGCTGCTGCTCGACGCCTCCTGGACCGGCCAGGCGGATGTTCCGCTGGTCGGCCCCGACGAACTGACCCCCGAAGGCATGGCACGGATCGTGTCCGAGGTGCTGGGCAGGCCCGTCCGCTTCCAGCGGATCAGCGCCGAGGACCACAAGGCGATCCTCCTGCGTCACGGCGCGACCGAAGCCTGGGCGCAGGGCCTGGCCGACATGGTGCGAGCACTCGAAGACCAGGGCTTCTACGGCGCCGCCGAGCCGAGCACCCCC
Source organism: Streptomyces sp. NPDC107546 (assembly GCF_055639175.1). Classification (NCBI taxonomy): domain Bacteria; kingdom Bacillati; phylum Actinomycetota; class Actinomycetes; order Kitasatosporales; family Streptomycetaceae; genus Streptomyces; species Streptomyces sp. NPDC107546. Next base: position 95,363 of record NZ_JBVKBA010000021.1, read on the forward strand.
GACACCGCGCCCACCTCCTTCCGCCAGTGGTGCGAGGAGGTGCTCAAGCCGGCCGTGCTCGGCTGAGCCGGTCCCGCCTCACCGCTCCAGCAGCATGCGCTGCATCTCCCTCGCGGCCCGCGGGGGCGCCACATCGCTGCGGTGGGCCAGGGCGATCGTCCGGTACAGTCCGGGCCGGGCCAGCGGAGTCACCCGCAGCCCGCGCCCGGAACGGGTGGCGACCATCCGCGGGACCACGGCCACGCCCAGGCCCGCCCGCACGAAGCCCAGCACCGCGTCCATCTCGCCGCCCTCCACCGCGAAGACCGGCTCGAAGCCCTCGGCGCGGCACGCCGCCACGGTGAGTTCCCTCAGGTCGTAGCCGTGCCGGAACATCACCAGGCGCTCGCCCTCCAGATCCGCGATCCGGACCGTGCGCCGACCGCCGCCGGGCCGTGGCGCGTCCGGGGAGGACACCACCACCAGGTCCTCGCGCAGCAGCTCCACCGTGGTCAGGGCGGGGGAGGGGGTGGGCAGCGGCAGCACGATCAGCGCGAGGTCGAGGGCGCCGCGCGCGAGCTCCCGTACGAGGTCGTGGGAGCCGCCCTCCTCGATCAGCAGCCGGATGCCGGGGTAGCGGTCGTGGAAGGCGCGCAGCACATCCGGCAGCAGGCCGGTGCACAGGCTCGGGGTGGCGCCCAGGCGGATCCGCCCGCTGCGCAGCTGCACCAGCTCCTGCACCTCGTGCCGGGCCGTGTCCGCGTCGGCCAGGATCCGTCGGGCCAGCGGCAGCAGCGCCTCCCCGGCGTCGGTGAGCGTGATGTTGCCCCGCGCCCGCAGGAACAGATCCGCTCCCAGCTCCCGCTCCAGCGCCCTGATCTGCTGCGACAGCGAGGGCTGGGCGACATGGACCAGCTCCGCGGCCCGGGTGAAGTGCCGGGTCTCGGCGACGGCCACGAAGTACTGGAGCTGCTGGAACTGCACCCGTCCATCATAGCTGCGGCCTATCGAAACAAGCCGGACCATGTCTTGGACCGATGAGGAGCGTCGGGCCTAGCGTCATGGGCATGGCTCTGGCAACGCGGACGGACCGACGGCCGTCCATGGCGCGCACCGTGTGGGACTCGACCGTCGGCAAGAAGACGGTGATGGCGGTCAGTGGCGTGATCATGCTGCTGTATCTGGTCGTCCATCTGTACGGGAACCTGAAGGTGTTCTTCGGGCTCCAGGCGATCGACGACTACGCCGTCTGGCTCCGTGACGTCGGGCAGCCGTTCATGCCCCACATGTGGACGCTCTGGCTGGTGCGTGCCGTGCTGGTGGTCGCCGTCGTGGCCCACGCCGTCTCCGCGTACCAGCTCAGCCGGCGCGACATCAAGGCCCGCCCCAGCAAGTACGTGCACAAGAAGCCGCGGGCGACCTACGCCACCCGCACCATGCGCTGGGGCGGGGTCATCCTCGGGCTGTTCATCGTCTGGCACATCCTCGACCTGACCACCGGCACCGTGCACCCCGGCGGCTTCCAGGACGTCCACCCGTACGAGAACATCGTCGACACCTTCTCCACCTGGTACGGCAACGTCATCTACATCGTCGCGATGCTGGCGCTCGGCCTGCACATCCGGCACGGCTTCTGGAGCGCCGCCCAGACCCTCGGCGTCGGCAGCCGCGCCCGCGACCGCGCCCTGAAGACCATCGCCAACGTCCTCGCGCTGCTGCTCACGGCCGGATTCATCTCCATTCCCGTGGGCGTCATGACCGGAGTGGTGAGCTGACATGACCGACTACGTGAACTACACCTCCGGCGACCCGCTCGTCGACGACAAGGCCCCCTCCGGCCCCATCCACGAGCGCTGGGACAAGCGCCGTTTCGAGGCCAAGCTGGTCAACCCCGCCAACCGCCGCAAGCACACGGTCATCGTCGTCGGCACCGGCCTCGCCGGCGGCTCCGCGGGCGCCACCCTCGCCGAACAGGGCTACCACGTCGTCCAGTTCTGCTACCAGGACTCCCCGCGCCGCGCCCACTCGATCGCCGCGCAGGGCGGCATCAACGCGGCGAAGAACTACCGCAACGACGGCGACTCGATCCACCGGCTGTTCTACGACACCGTCAAGGGCGGTGACTTCCGCGCTCGCGAGTCCAACGTCCACCGCCTGGCGCAGATCTCTGTGGAGATCATCGACCAGTGCGTGGCGCAGGGCGTGCCCTTCGCCCGCGAGTACGGCGGCCTGCTCGACACCCGCTCCTTCGGCGGCGTCCAGGTCTCCCGCACCTTCTACGCCCGCGGCCAGACGGGCCAGCAGCTCCTCCTCGGCGCCTACCAGGCGCTGTCGCGGCAGATCGCCGCCGGGAACGTCGAGATGCACCCGCGCACCGAGATGCTCGACCTGATCGTCATCGACGGCCGGGCCCGCGGCATCGTCGCCCGTGACCTGATCACCGGCAAGATCGACACGTACTTCGCGGACGCCGTCGTCCTGGCGAGCGGCGGCTACGGCAACGTCTTCTACCTGTCGACGAACGCCATGAACTCCAACGCGACCGCCATCTGGCGGGCGCACCGGCGCGGCGCCTACTTCGCCAACCCCTGCTTCACCCAGATCCACCCGACCTGTATCCCGCGCACCGGCGACCACCAGTCCAAGCTCACCCTGATGAGCGAGTCGCTGCGCAACGACGGGCGGATCTGGGTGCCCAAGGCCAAGGGCGACAACCGCCCGCCGAACGAGATCCCCGAGGACGAGCGCGACTACTACCTGGAGCGCATCTACCCGTCCTTCGGCAACCTGGTCCCGCGGGACATCGCCTCCCGCGCCGCGAAGAACGTCTGCGACGAGGGCCGCGGCGTCGGGCCCGGCGGGCAGGGCGTCTACCTCGACTTCGCCGACGCGATTGAGCGCATGGGCCGCAAGGCCGTCGAGGCCAAGTACGGCAACCTCTTCGACATGTACCAGCGGATCACCGACGAGGATCCGTACGAGGTGCCGATGCGGATCTACCCGGCCGTGCACTACACCATGGGCGGTCTGTGGGTCGACTACGACCTGCAGACCACCGTCCCGGGCCTGTTCGCGATCGGCGAGGCCAACTTCTCCGACCACGGCGCCAACCGCCTCGGCGCCTCCGCGCTGATGCAGGGCCTGGCCGACGGCTACTTCGTCCTCCCGGCGACCATCAACGACTACCTGGCCCGCAACCCGCGCCGGGCCGATGAAGACGCCGTCACGGCCGATCACCCCGCCGTGCAGGAGGTGCTGGCCGAGACCGAGGACCGGCTGAACCTGCTGCTCTCCGTCGACGGCGACCGCACCCCGGACTCCTTCCACCGCGAACTCGGCGAACTGATGTGGGAGTTCTGCGGCATGGCGCGCAGCGACGCCGGACTGCGCAAGGCCCTGGAGCGGATCCCGCAGATCCGTGAGGAGTTCTGGCGGCGGATCAAGGTGCCCGGCAGCGGCGAGGAGCTGAACCAGTCGCTGGAGAAGGCCAACCGCGTCATCGACTACCTGGAGCTCGCCGAGCTCATGTGCCTCGACGCGCTGCATCGCACCGAGTCCTGCGGCGGCCACTTCCGTGAAGAGTCCCAGACCCCGGACGGCGAGGCCGCCCGCAAGGACGACGAGTTCTCCTATGCGGCCGCCTGGGAGTTCACAAGTGCGGGCTCTGCCCCCGTCCTCCACAAGGAAGACCTGGTCTTCGAGTACGTCCACCCCACCCAGCGGAGCTACGCATGAAGCTCACCCTGCGCGTCTGGCGGCAGAAGAACGCCGACGCCGACGGCGCCATGTCCACCTACGAGGTGGACGGCATCTCGCCCGACATGTCCTTCCTGGAGATGCTGGACGTCCTCAACGAACAGCTCATCCTCTCCGGCGAGGACCCCGTCGCCTTCGACCACGACTGCCGCGAGGGCATCTGCGGCGCGTGCAGCCTGATGATCAACGGTGACGCGCACGGCCCCGAGCGCACCACCACCTGCCAGCTGCACATGCGGTCCTTCAAGGACGGCGACACCATCGACATCGAGCCCTGGCGGGCCGCCGCCTTCCCCGTGGTCAAGGACCTGGTCGTGGACCGCTCGGCCTTCGACCGGATCATCCAGGCCGGCGGCTACATCACCGCCCCGACCGGTTCCGCGCCCGAGGCCCACTCCACCCCCGTGCCCAAGGCGGACGCCGACTACGCCTTCGAGCACGCCGAGTGCATCGGCTGCGGCGCCTGCGTGGCCGCCTGCCCCAACGGTGCGGCGATGCTGTTCACCTCGGCCAAGATCAACCACCTCAACGTCCTGCCGCAGGGCGCGCCCGAGCGTGAGACCCGCGTACTGGACATGGTGGCCCAGATGGACGAGGAGGGCTTCGGCGGCTGCACCCTCACCGGCGAGTGCGCCACCGCGTGCCCGAAGGGCATCCCGCTGGTCTCCATCACGAACATGAACAAGGAGTGGCTGCGAGCCACCCGCAAGGCGGCCAAGCGGTAGGGCCGCCCATACAGGAAACGTTCGCCGGCAGGGTGCGGACGGGCGGGACCGGGTGTGGTGCTCAAGATCCGGTCCCGCCAGGCACCGTCCGGGCACCCCTGGCATTCAACAACCTCACACCCGTTCTCCCTTCGTGGGTCACGCGCAGGCCAACCGGTATCGGAAGAACAGGAGCGCGCAGACCGAACCGCTCAGGTCTGCGGCCCCACCGCCGAACCGGCCCGTGACCAGGAGAGAGCCATGACCGGCGTTTCCACCCTCGCCAGCCCCCCACCGCCGCTGGCGCCCACCCGCTACACCGTCTCCCTCGCCCGTGACGAGGCCGACGTCCGGGCCGCGCAGCGGCTGCGCCACGACGTCTTCGCCGGGGAGATGGGCGCCCTCCTGTCCACCCCGCAGCCCGGCCTGGACATCGACCCCTTCGACGCGTACTGCGACCACCTGCTCGTGACGGACACGGTGACCGGCCAGGTCGTGGGCACCTACCGGCTGCTGCCGCCCGAGCGGGCCGCGATCGCCGGGCGGCTGTACTCGGAGGGCGAGTTCGACCTCGGTCCGCTCGCACCGATCCGCTCCGGACTCGTCGAGGTGGGCCGCTCCTGCGTCCACCCCGACCACCGCGACGGCACGGTCATCGGGCTGATCTGGGCCGGCATAGCCCGCTACATGGTGGACGGCGGCCACGAGTGGCTGGCCGGCTGCTGCTCCCTGCCGCTCGCCGACGGCGGGGCCCTCGCCGCGGCCACCTGGGAGCGGGTACGGGCCAAGTACCTGGCGCCCGAGGAGTACCGGGTACGGCCGCTGCTGCCCTGGCGCCCCGAGACGCCGGCCCCGGAAGGGCACGCCGAGCTGCCCCCGTTGCTGCGGGGTTACCTCCGCCTGGGCGCCTGGGTCTGCGGGGAGCCCGCGCACGACCCGGACTTCGGCGTCGCCGACCTGTACGTGCTGCTGTCGATGCGCCGGATCAACGCGCGCTATCTGCGGCACTTCCTCTCGCTCGTCCCGGCGTGATGAACACCCCCCGGACCGGAGTGACGAACGTGTCCCGTCTCGGCTCTGCCCTGCGACCGCGCCGCGGCACCCCGCTCGCGAGCACGACGGCGCTGTCGGCCTTGGTGGCGATGCCCAGGCCGCGACGCGTCGAGGTGCATGTGCCGGCGCCCGCCCCGGCGAGCCCCTGGATGCCCAGCGCCCCCTGTTCGCCGCAGTCCTGCGTGGACGCCATGGCGTCGGCGGCCGCCGTACCGCGCGCCGTCCTGCGGTTCGCGGCCGTACTGGCGTTGACGGTCGCCGGGCTCGCGCTCTTCCCGGTCGTCCGCCGGATGCCCGTCGCACCGCGCGAACGGGCCGTCCGGGCCTGGTGCCGGTCGGTCGTGCGCGCCACGGGCGTCCGGGCGCGGATCACCGGGGCCGCCCCGCCGGACGGCGGCCTGCTGATGGTCGCCAACCACATCTCCTGGCTGGACATCCCGCTGCTCGCCGCCGTGCGGCCAGGCCGGATGCTCGCCAAGTCCGACATCCGGCAGTGGCCGGTGGCGGGCCCCCTGACCGCGCTCAGCGGTGCCCTCTTCATCGACCGCGACCGGCTGCGGGCGCTGCCCGACACGGTCGCCCGGATCGCGGACGGCCTGCGCGGTGGTTCGGCGGTCGTGGTGTTCCCCGAGGGGAGCACCTGGTGCGGCAGGGCCCAGGGCCGCTTCCGGCGCGCCGCCTTCCAGGCGGCACTGGACGCGGGCGCGCCCGTCCAGCCGGTACGGCTCCACTACCGGTACGACGGGGGCCCGGCGAGCACCGCGCCCGCGTTCGTGGGCAGCGACTCCCTGCTGACGTCCGTGTGGCGGGTCCTGACGGCACGCGGCCTCGTCGCCGAGGTCCGAGTCATGCCGGTGCTGGCGCCGGGCGGCGCGCCGGACCGCCGCGCCCTCACCCTGGCCGCCCAGCGAGCCGTCGGACTCCCGGAGCGTGCGCAACCGGACCCGCACGCGCACCTGTGAGGCACCCTCGCCGCTCCGGTGCGCCGTCGATCATTGCTACGGTGCACCGGTGTCCGAATCCTCACGCGATACCGCCGAGGGCGCCGGCTGGGGCGCCCTGGAACGCGGCAGTTACCGGGACTTGATGCCGGGTCATGTCGAAAAGCTCTCCTGGCTGAACCCGAGGACTCTCTGGGCGGCACGCAACGGCGTGCTGGCCTCCTGGTTCGGCGACCCCACCGGTCTTACCCGGAGCCGGTGGGCAGAACAGTGCCAGGCGGCGGGCGCTCCGGCGGACAGGGTGATCCGGCGCGACGACCAGGACCACTTCTCCTTCATGGTCCTCGGCGACACCGGCGAGGGGGACGCCCCTCAGTACGCCGTGGTGCCGGGCTTCCTGAAGGTGGGTCAGGACACCAGTTTCGCCGTCATAGCCAGCGACGTGATCTACCCGGTCGGCGCGACCGCCGACTACGGGACCAAGTTCTTCCGCCCCTACCAGGACTACCGGGCACCCATCTACGCCATACCCGGCAACCATGACTGGTACGAGGACCTGTACGGGTTCATGAGCGTCTTCTGCGACGCCCCGCCGCTCGCCCCGGACCCGGCCCCCCGCCCGCCGCTCCGTGCCCGGCTGCGCTCCCTGCTGTGGCACCGCCCGAGCGCACAGGACGAACAACGCCTCGCCGAAGCACGCGCGTTGCGCTCCGCACCCGAACAGCAGGCCGTGCAGCCCGGCCCGTACTGGGCCATCGACGCGGGACCCGTTCGCATCGTCGGCATCGACACCGGCCTGCTCGGCGCCATCGACGCCGAACAGGGCCGCTGGCTGCGTGAGGTCTCCCGAGGCCCCCGCCCCAAGATCCTCGTCACCGGCTCACCGCTGTACGTGGACGGCGAGCACCACCCCTGCCCCATCGACGGCGGCGGCACGGTCGACGACATCGTCCGCGACCCGGACCACCACTACGTCGCGGCGATCGGCGGCGACATCCACAACTACCAGCGCTACCCGGTGGACGTGGACGGCCGCACCATCCAGTACGTGGTCTCCGGCGGCGGCGGCGCGTTCATGCACGCCACCCACACCATCCCGCGCGTGTCCGTCGCGAACGTCACCGAGAAGGACTTCCGCTGCTACCCGCTGCGCGGCGACTCCCTCGCCTTCTACAGCAGGCTCTACGGACGCCGGCTGCGGCTGCGCCGCTTCTTCACCCTCACCGAGGCCGAGGCGACCGCCGTCATCGCCGAGCGCCTGGGCATCCCCCCGACCCGCACCCGGGCCACACCCGCACGGGTCACCTGGCGCCCCCGCCTGGTCGCCAGTCTGCTGGGCGCCGGCGGCCGCCCCGACCGGACCTCCCGTTTCCGGCTGCCCGTCCGCAAGATCTACACCCAGCTCTTCTCGCCGAGTTCGGCCACCTACAGCCCGCCGTTCTTCAAGAGCTTCCTGCGCCTGGACGTCACCCCAGAGGCGATCATGCTGCGCTGCTTCGCGGCGACCGGGAACCGACGGGAGGAACTCGACCCGCCCGTCGAGGACGAGGTGACCATTCCGCTCGTGTGAGAGCGAAGGGGCGGGGTGGGGTGTCGCGCATGCGTCCGGACTGTCGTGGCCGCGGGAGGAGCAGTGGTCTCGTACCGTGGTCGCCCGAAGTGGGCAACCACCGTTCTCACCTTCGCGGAGGCGATATGACGCACCCACCCCGCCCACCGTTCCCGCCGTTCACCCACGACACCGCCACAGAGAAGGTGCGGCTCGCGGAAGACGCCTGGAACACCCGCGACCCGGAGAGGGTCGCACTCGCCTACACGGTGGACTCCCGCTGGCGCAATCGGGCGGAGTTCGTCACCGACCGCGACGAGATCGTCGCCTTCCTCACCCGCAAGTGGCGCCGCGAGCTGGACTACCGGCTCATCAAGGAGCTCTGGGCCGCCGACGGCAACCGCATCGCGGTCCGGTTCGCCTACGAGTGCCACGACGACTCGGGCAACTGGTTCCGCTCCTACGGCAACGAGAACTGGGAGTTCGACGACGACGGCCTGATGCGCCGGCGACACGCCTCCATCAACGACCTGCCCATCCAGGAGCAGGACCGCCTGTTCCACTGGCCACCGGGACGCAGACCAGACGACCACCCGGGGCTGAGCGCCCTGGGCCTGTGACCACTTGGCGGCGTGCCGAGCCCTGCGCCCGACCCGGCCCCGCCGATCAGTGCTGGGGGTGCGGACGGGCGTGGAACAGGGGTCGCCGCTGAGTGCCGGTGCCTGGAGCGAGTTGGCTGATGTCGACGCGCGTCCTGATGGCGCGGACCACCTCGGTCAGGCCCAGGACGATGGCCATGACGCCCACGACCAGGGTGAGCGTTGCGATCGAGGCGAACGGCATGATGATCATCACGATGCCGGCCAGAGTACCGATGATCCCGAAGGCCACGTGCCAGCCGCGCGCCGGCATGTCCTGGACGGAGGCCGCCGCGGCCGTCTCCGTGGTGCCGCGCAGCACCCAGCTGAAGCCGACCCACAGGGCGAGCAGCAGGATCGACTCCAGGGGGCCCCGGAAGCAGATCAACCCCAGCAGGATGGAAGCCGCACCGGTGATGAAGTGCAGTACGCGAAGGTGCCGGGGGACGTGGGCGCCGAAGGCGGCGGCGAGCTCGAAGACGCCGGTGACCAGCAGATAGACGCCGAAGAGTATGCCGGCGACGCGTAGCGTTGCGCCCGGCCAGACCAAGGCGACGACGCCCAGGGCGATGCTGGCGATGCCCATGGTGAGCAGGATCTGCCAGCCCATGTTCGCCAGGGCGGCCATGCCTCCGGCCAGGGGCGTCTCCTGTGCCTGCGGTGTCTCTCGCGGTCGCGGTTCGGTGCCGCGTGAGGGGAGGGGGCCCGGGGAATCGGAAGGAGATGTCATGACACCTGCCTCCTTCTGGCAGCAGCGTGGTCACGTCATTACACGTCCATCGTCACCCGATCGGCCTCATACCGCTCGGTGGAGACGGAGAACCTCGGTGGAGACGGAGAACACAGAATTCGCCCAGGCCGTCATCACTCACGACACTCATAGTGCGCACCCGGCGGCGCGCCCTCTGGCGGCCCAGGCCCTCTGCCCCGACGGCCGCCCGTCCCCGCGCAGTCGACGTGGCCCCGGTCGGCGGGCGCGCACCTGCTCAGCCGACGTGGACCCGCGGCCGCCGTGTGCGGTCCGGCTCCGCCTCCCGCAGGACCTCCCGGGTGACCGGGGCCACCTCGCCCTGGCCGAAGAGGAAGAAGCGCAGGAAGTTGGCGAACGGGCCGCCCTCGGTCCACTCGAAGTAGATGTGCGGAATGCAGCCGGTCCTGTCACGGACGTGGAGCAGCAGCGCAGCCAGGGCGTTGGGGATCGAGGACGACTCCAGTGTCAGGACGCGGTAGCGGCCGTGCAGCACCTCTCCCCGCACGACCAGCCCTGCCTCGAACTCCGAGGGGTCGCCGACGGTCACCTCCACGAAGACGAAGTCCTCCTGGGCCGTGACGTCGTTGTCCGCCCGGATCTGCTCGATCTTCTCGCGGTACTCCGCGACGTCCCGCCGGTCCGGCTCATTGGCGATGAAGCGGATACGGCGGCTGGCGATATCCCTGACGAAACGTTCCGCCATGTCATCGAGCGTCACGCTGGTCACACGGAGCTCGAAGGCGCGGGCGAGCCGGGACAGCAGTGAGACGAGGATGATCCCGGCGATGAAGCAGGCGCCGATCTTCACACCGTCCGGCCGCTCGATGACGTTGACGACGGTGACGTAGAGCAGGACCGTCGAGACGACCGCGAAGCCGATGGCCCAGCCCCGCTGACGCGCCTTGCGCGCGGCGATGGTCACCGCGATCGCCGCGGACGACATCAGCACCAGGACGCCGGTGGCGTAGGCGCCGCCCTGGGCGTCGACGTTGGCGTCGAAGATCCAGGTGACCAGGAAGGCGATCAGGGTGAAGACGATGACCATGGGGCGCACGGCGCGGGCCCAGTGCGGGGCCATGCCGTAGCGGGGCAGGTAGCGGGGCATCAGGTTGAGCAGCCCGGCCATGGCGGAGGCGCCGGCGAACCACAGGATCGCGATCGTCGAGATGTCGTAGAGGGTGCCGAAACCGCCGCCCAGATACTCGTGGGCGAGGTACGCCAGCGCACGGCCGTTGGCCTGGCCGCCCGGCTCGAACTCCTTCGCCGGGATCAGCACGGTGGTGATGAAGCTGGTGGCGATCAGGAAGACGCTCATGATCAGCGCGGCGGCCGTGAGGAGCTTCTTGGTGTCGCGGATCCGGCCTGCGGGCTTGTCCTCGCTGTCGCCGGGGTCGCCCTGGACGTGGGGCATGACGGCGACACCGGTCTCGAAGCCGGACAGGCCGAGCGCCAGCTTGGGGAAGACGATCAGTGAGACGCCGATCATGGCGATCACGTTGCCGTGCTGGGTGGTCAGGGCGTTGCTCCAGTCGGTCACCACATGCCCGGCGGTGACCACGTGCCACAGGCCGACGGCCACCACGACGGCGTTCAGGCCCAGATAGGTCACCACCAGGGCGACCGCGACACCGATCGCCTCCAGGAAGCCCTTGAGGAAGACCGCGCCCAGCAGTGCCACGAGGAAGAGGGTGATCATCATCCCCTTCCCGTGCAGCACACCCGTCAGATGCGGGTTCTCGATCAGGTGGGTGGAGGCGTCGGCGGCGGAGAGGGTGATGGTGATCAGGAAGTCGGTGGCGGCGAAGCCGAGCAGGGTGAGGACGAAGAGCTTGCCCTGCCAGAAGGAGAGCAGGCGCTCCAGCATGGCGATGGAGCCCTCGCCGTGCGGGCTCTCCTCGGCGACACGGCGGTAGACGGGCAGGGCGCCGGCCAGGGTGACGGCGACGAGGACGACGGTGGCGACGGGGGAGAGCAGGCCGGCGGCGAGGGCGGCGATGCCGGGCTGGTAGCCGAGGGTGGAGAAGTAGTCGACGCCGGTCAGGCACATCACGCGCCACCAGCGCTGGCCCTGGTGCGGGGGCTCGGGCTGGGCATGCGGGCCCTGCACGGTGCCCTTGCCCATGTCGGACAGCCCCTGGAGCATCCACGCCCGCAATCGACTCGCAGGTGGGTGTTCGGTGGTCGCGGCCATGGGCGTGCTCTCCTGTTGTGCGGCTTGCGCCTGATGTGCGGCTTGGTGCGGGAATCGGCCCTCACACGGACGGCCGCACCAGCGTAAGCAAGGAGTGACGCCAGGGCCCACGGATGACCGGCGTCGAGGCGTCAAGCTTCCGTTAAGAACGGCCGGCAGACGGCCGATCGCCCGGAAGGCCCCCCGGGATCAGACGTCGGCACGTCGGGCCCCATGTCCAGCGAGCGCTGGAGGCGGCGGCATGTCGTGTCACTGATGGCGTGTTCGTCGTAAGGCGCCGGAGTTGCGCCGCTTCCACGGCGATCAGGTGGCGGCGCGACTGCCGGTAGGTCAGGTCTGCGGACTCGACGGGGCGTGTTCATCGAGGCCGACGGGGACGGCTCACGGCCGGCTACTCCAGACCGGACACCCTGAACACGGCCAGGGCGGTCTCGCGGTCGATCCTCTCCTCGAGGTCGTGCAGCGCGGTCGTGTCGAACAGCGGCGGGCCGTGCGCCGCCGACGTGTGCATGTCGTAGGACAGGCGGTACCACAGGGCGGGGTTCTCCTCCAGCATCCGGGGGTCGATCTCGACCTGGCCGCCGCAGGCGTCCCGGAACACCAGCCGTCTGGAGACGCCCTCCACGCAGTGGACCGACACCAGAAGGTCGGTGCGGACCCGCCGGGTGCGCAGCAGTCCGCGCGAGGCCAGCCAGCCCTCGCCCGCGAAGACCCGCGGCGGGCACAGCACCACGAAGAGGAGCAGGGACAGCGCGCACCACAGGACGGCGCGCCACACCGTCGCGGCACCGGAGGCCAAGTCGATCAGCAGCAACATGACGAGCATCGCGACCGCGCAGCGGACCGAGCTGTACAGCTCCCGCGCCCAGCGGTGGTCGTACACGACCTCACCGGGCTGGGGGGCGTTGTCGCCGGCGACCTGGTGCAGCTCGCGTCGCGTCTCGTCGCGGCCTTCCATGCGGCCGACGCTAGACACTCCTGGAGCCGAAAGGACCGGCCTTGATACGACCCTGACGGTCGCTCGGGCTTTTTTGACACCGTCCTCACACGGCCACGCACGTCAGGGACGACCCTGGACACCCCCGTTCCGAAGCCTCAACCTCACGGCCCGGTTACAGAACCCTCAACCTCTGGTGGCGGCGGAGTGAGGAGACGACGATGGGCGCATGACTTTGGCCCAGCGCGCTCTGGAGCGGCTCGACGCCTGGCCCGACCTCACGGTGGGGCCGGCCAGTTGCGGCACGGGGCGGGCACTCAGCACCCCGCACAGCGAGATCGTCCACTTCCACGGCGACCGCGTGGCGGACCTGCACCTGACCACCGGGGCCATCCGCCGCTTCTCCGGCGACCTCGCGGAGTCGACCGCCATCCGCATCCTGCCCGGCTCACGCTGGGTGACCGTGCGTCTGGACTGCGACACGGACGTCGACCTGCTGCTGAGTCTGGTGAGCGTGGCGCTGCACGCCCACCAGACCTCTCAGCCACCGGCGTCCCACGCGCCCGCCGCCTGCAACCTCCACCGCGTCATGCTGCTGCCCCGCGATCTCGACCCGAGCGGGTTCAGCCACTGACGCCCGGCCGGGCGCCGCCGGCTTCCGCGGCGACCCACTCGTCGGACGGCTCACCGCCGCCGGGCTCGTCAACGGGCAGGCGCACCCGCGGGCGCTCCGCGCGGCCCGGTTTCACCACGAGCGCCGAGGCCCCCGCCCACCGACGGCCCGGAAGCGAGACCTTACCCGGGCAACGCCGACACACGTGTAGTCGATAATGCAGTCGACGTGCTCGTTGGAGACACCGCGCCGGCTCGGCGGTGTCCGGATCCGGGGGAGGCCCAGTGGGTGTGACATCGGCGCGACAGGCGCCGGCGCGGGCCAGGATGGGGCCGTGGCGGTTCGTGGTCTGGTTCGGCACGGTCAGCCTGCTCGCCGACTTCGTGTACGAGGGCGCCCGCTCCGTCACCGGTCCGCTGCTGGCGTCGCTCGGTGCCTCCTCTCTTGTCGTCGGCGTGGTCACCGGCGCGGGTGAGGCCGCCGCGTTGGGGCTGCGGCTGGTCTCCGGACCGCTCGCCGACCGCACGCGCCGGTTCTGGGGCCTCGCCGTCGCCGGGTACGCGCTCACGGTGGTCTCCGTACCCCTGCTCGGCGTGGTCGGGACGCTCTGGGTGGCCTGCGCGCTGGTGATCGCCGAGCGGGTCGGCAAGGCGGTGCGGTCCCCGGCGAAGGACACCCTGCTGTCGCACGCCACCGCGGTCACGGGACGCGGCCGCGGCTTCGCCGTCCACGAGGCGATGGACCAGGTCGGAGCCCTCGTCGGACCGCTGACCGTCGCCGGGGTCCTCGCGCTCACGGGCGGGGACTACGGGCCGGCGCTGGGCGTGCTGGCCCTGCCCGGCGCGGCGGTGCTCGGGCTGCTGGTGTGGCTGCGGGCCCGGGTGCCCGACCCGGAGGCGTACGAGCGCGAGATCACCCCGCCCTCGGCCGTACCCGGGACCCCCGGCGGCCGCCTGCCCACCGCGTTCTGGACCTATGCGGCCTTCACCGCGGCCACCACCGCCGGCTTCACCACCTTCGGCCTGCTCTCCTACCACCTCGTCGAACGGCACCTGGCGCACACGGCATGGGTGCCGCTGTTGTACGCGGCCGCCATGGCCGTCGACGCGGTCGCCGCGCTGGCCACCGGGTGGGCCTACGACCGGTACGGGCCCCGGGTGCTGGTGGTGCTGCCGCTGCTGTCGGCGGCCGTACCGGTGCTCGGGTTCACCCGCACGGTGACGGTCGCCGTGGCCGGATCGCTGGTGTGGGGCGCCGCCATGGGCGTGCAGGAGTCCACGCTGCGGGCGACGGTCGCCGACCTCGTGCCCTCCGGGCGGCGGGCGACCGCGTACGGGATCTTCGCCGGGGTGGTCGGCGCGGCGAGCCTGGTGGGCGGCGCACTGACCGGAGCCCTGTACGGGACCTCGATCCCGGCCCTGATCACGGTCGTCGCCGTGGTCCAGGCTCTCGCCCTGCTCCTGCTCGCCGTCACCCGGCCCGGCCGCGCGCGGGTCCGGCGCTGAGAGCTCCGCACGACTGTCAGCCCTCCGAGGCGCGCCGACGGGACGCCTCGATCTCCGCGTACGCCTGCTCCCGCCCCTCCCAGTGGGACCCCTCGACCGACTTGCCGGGCTCCAGGTCCTTGTACACCTCGAAGAAGTGGGTGATCTCCAGCCGGTCGAAGGAGGGGACATCACCGATGTCCTGGACGCCCGCGTAGCGGGGATCGTGCGCCGGGACGCACAGGATCTTGTCGTCGGGGCCCTTCTCGTCCTTCATGACGAACATGCCGACGGCGCGGCACTCGATCGCGCAGCCGGGGAACGTGGGCTCGCCGACGATGACGAGGGCGTCGAGCGGATCGCCGTCCCGGCCGAGCGTGTGGTCGATGTAGCCGTAGTCGGCCGGGTACTGGGTGGAGGTGAACAGCATCCGGTCCAGACGGATGCGGTGCTGGGCGTGGTCCATCTCGTACTTGTTGCGCGATCCCTGCGGGATCTCCACGATCACGTCGAATTCCACGACGGCCTCCTTGCCTGGTCGGTCGGCAGGCCGGGGCGCGGGCCGGGTTTCCAGTGTGCCCCGGCCTCCCGCACGGCGGCATCCGAGGGCCGACCGTGTGAGAGCGCCGGACGCCGGGTACCCGCCAGCGCCGGAAGGAGTACCCGCCGAGAGCCGTCCCATGGCGGTGTCACGCGACCGTGAGGAGGAGCGGGAGTGCCGCGGATCCAAGAGGAGGAGGCACGGCAACGGTTCGCCGACGCCCGGGTGGCGCGGCTGGCGACGGTGGACGCCGAGGGGCGCCCCCACCTCGTACCGGTCGTGTTCGCCGTGCGCGGCGACGGCGGGATCGTCATGGCCGTCGACCGTAAGCCCAAGAGCTCCCGGCATCTGAAGCGGCTGCACAACATCGCCGTCCACCCGGCCGTGAGCCTGCTGGTGGATGCGTACGACGAGGACTGGGAGCGGCTGTGGTGGGTACGGGCGGACGGAGGCGCCCGGGCCGTGCCGCCGGAGGCGTCCGAGGACGAGGACCGCGGCGAGTACGAGGCCGCGCTCGCCCTGCTGGCGCGGAAGTACCCCCAGTACCGCGACAGCCCGCCGGACGGACCGGTGGTCGTGGTCACCGTCCACCGCTTCAGCGGCTGGCGCGCCGGTCCCGAGGCCGGGGCGGCCGACCGGGAGCCGCACTCCGACACGACGAACCAGGAGGTATCCCAATGACCAGGCAGGTACGCGACGTGATGTCCCCCGGCACGGTCGCCGTCGAGCCGATGACCTCCGTGGCGCGGACGGCCCGCCTGATGCGCGACGAGAACGTCGGCGATGTTCTGGTGACGTACGACAGCGACCTGTTCGGGGTGCTCACCGACCGCGACATCGTGGTCCGGATGATCGCCGAGAACGGTGACCCGGAGACCACGACGGCGGGCTCGGTGTGCAGCCGTCCCCCCGTGGTGACGCTCGCGCCCGACGACACCACCGACCACGCGGCCGCCCTGATGCGCCGCCACGCCGTGCGCAGGCTGCCTGTCGTCGAGAAGGGAGGCTGCCCGGTCGGCATCGTCAGCCTGGGCGACCTCGCCGCGGCCGAGGACCCGCGTTCGGTTCTGGCGGACGTCGGCAACGCCCGGCCCAACCGTTGAGGGTCTTACGTCAGCGCCGGGTGTCGGGTCCCCCCAGATCGCCGACCACGGTGGTCCGGCGGGTCCTGCGCGCGCCCCGAGGCCGGTGCGTCGCCCCGCTCACCGCCGTGGCCAGGGCCAGCGCGAAGATCAGGGCCAGGGCGAGACCGGCGCAGAAGATGGCGAGGGTGTTCATCGTGGCGATGTTCTGACCGAACATCGACACGGTGTAGTGCGGGCCGCCGCCCAGATTGTCGGCGATCACCAACCCGGTGAAGGCGGCGGTGGCCGCGAGGAGGAGCATTCCGAGGAAGCGCATCCGAGTCATCTCCCCAAAGAGTCGTGACACCCTGCGGGTACCCGCCGCTGCACGGGCCAGACAGCGGCGGAACCGCCCCCGAGGCACCGCGGCGACGGCACAATGGCGGCCGGCGGCGCGTCGCCGCCGAGGCCGAGGGGAGACGGACGTGAGCGAGCACCAGCGCCAGTCGGGCGGGCCGACGAGGGTGGACACCCAGGTGGCCCACAACGCCCGGGTGTGGAACTACTGGATCGGCGGCCGGGACAACTACGAGATCGACCAGAGGGTCGGCGACCAGGTCGCGTCGATGTTCCCGGTGATCCGCGAAGTGGCCCGCGCGGACCGTGCCTTTCTCGGGCGGGCGGTCCGGTTCCTGGCCGACGAGTGCGGGGTGCGGCAGTTCCTGGACGTCGGCACCGGGCTGCCGACGCTGGACAACACCCACGAGATCGCCCAGCGCATCGCGCCCGAGTCCCGGATCGTGTACGTCGACAAGGATCCCGTCGTGCTGGTCCACGCCCGCGCGCTGCTGACCAGCACCCCCGAGGGAGCCACCGACTACGTCGACGCCGATGTGCACGACCCGGACTCCGTCGTCCGCCGCGCGGCGGCCACCCTGGACCTCACCCGTCCCGTCGCCGTCATGATGCTCGGCATCCTCAACTTCGTCCTCGACACCGACCGGGCACGGGAGATCGTCCGCACTCTCATGTCCGCGGTGCCGTCCGGCAGTTACCTCGCTTTGACCCACCCCACCACGGACGCCGACCTCGGCGGGCAGGGCAACGTCGAGGCGATGCGGTTCTGGAACGAGAACGCGACCCCGCCCATCACCGCCCGCACCCGCGCTGAGGTCACGTCCTTCTTCGACGGCCTGGACATCCTCGCCCCCGGCCTCGTCTCGTGCGCCCACTGGCGGCCCGACGCGGTCTCCGCCTCCGCGGTCACGGTCCCGCAGTTCGGTGCGGTCGCCGTCAGGCCCTGAAGTGCCCCGCTCACAACGGGGTGTGCCCGGCCGTCATGAGGTACGTCCCGTAGGTCACGGAGAGCAGGGTCAGGGCGATGCCGAGCAGGCAGGCCTGTTTCGGTCGCACCCGCCAGGTCCGCACGAGCCCCCGCGCGAGCGGGATCAGCAACGGGAACGCGGGCAGCAGGAAACGCGGCTTCGACGCGTAGGGGCCGGAGCCGCCGACCGTGATCAGGAGCAGCATCCCGGCGTAGACGATCAGCGCCAGCGGCGCCCGCTCGACGCACAGCAGGCAGAACAGCAGGACGGCCGCCGCGACGATCACCAACGCCAGGGGGTAGACGACCCGGCCGCCGTGCACCAGCAGTCCCTTGAGGAAGTGCAGCGAGCCCGCACCGAAGTCGAAGCGGGAGTCCCAGGCGCGCTGCACGGTGAAGTAGCCGCCGAACAGATCACCCATATGGGCGCCCACCCACAGCACGAAACTCACCCAGCCGAGGGGTGCGACGGCGGCGCCGAACCACAGTCCGAGCGGGACCCGGCCGCGCCGCCTGACGATCTCGTGTACGGCGACGACGACCACCGCGGCGGCCACGGAGAACCCTGTGGGCCGGGACAGGCCCGCCAGGGCCGCCAGCACACCGGCCCACAGCCAGCGGCCCGTCAGCACCGCGTACAGCGCCCAGACGGCGAGCGCGGTCAGCAGGGACTCGGTGTAGGCGAGGTTGAGGACGACGGACTGCGGCATCGCGGCCCACACCCCGACGAGGACGGTGGCGACCGCTCGTCCGTACAGGCGGTGGCCGATCACGTAGATCCCGTACGCGGCCACCCCGGCGGCGCTCCAGGCGACCAGCAGGGCGGCGGCGCCCGGAGTGATCGGCACAACGGTGTACACGGCGCGGATGAGCCCCGGGTACAGGGGGAAGAACGCCCAGTCCCGCTGGACGGCACCGTTGTGAAGGACGTGGACGTAAGTGCCGTAGCCGTGCTGTGCGATGTGCAGGTACCAGCGGGAGTCCCACGAGTGGGCCAGACCCTTGAGCATCGGGTGGCCGGAGAGGTGGTTCGCCACGGCGATCGCGACGATACCGGCCATGCGGATGGAGGCGAACAGCGCGAGGGCCGACGCGGCGCCGGGCAGAAGTCGGTTGTCGAAGGGAAGGCGGATGCGACGGGCACCGCCCCCGGTGTGCATGGGGGCGGGGGCGGGCGAGAGTGCGCTCACCCTCTGACCCTGCGATACCGGCGGACGGTCCGCAACGTGAGGTTTGGCCATGGTTGGGTCATATACCACTGCTGTACGAGAATCTGGCGTGACGGAGTATTGAAGCAGGTGAGTCGTGCACGCCTGAAAGGACGAAGTTCCGTGGTGGGGAGGTTGCCTGACCGACGGATGTTCTCACTCTTCCGCGTGACGAGTGGCACCGGCGCGGGGCCTACCACTTGACTGGGGAGTGAACGCCCCTGTCCCTGACGGAAGGAGGATCCGCATGGATTTCCGCCCCAGCGGATACCCCTGCCGCCCACCAGATCCCCGGCGCCGGACAGCCGCGCGGCGGTCTTCTGGCGCAACCGCGCGCTGGGCCTGTTCGACCGGCTCCCGCTGCCCACGGCCTACTGCACGACCGACGGCACCATCCTGCGGGTCAACGCGGCCATGGCGGGGGAATGGGGCACACTCGCCGGTCCCCTGCGCGGGCGCAGCATCCTCGATCTGTTCCACCCGGAGACCAGGGACGAGTTGCGCGCCGTCACCGAGGCGATCCGGCTGCACCGCAGGTCCCGTTACACCGTCGCGGTCGGCTGGACCACCGTGGCCGGCGTCGAGCGCCGCGGCGAGATGACCGTCGACCTGGTCGGAGAGGCCTCCCACAACGCCCCGGACCTGCTGCTGATGCTCCCCGTGCGCGAGGACGTCCCCGCCCCGGCGCAAGACTGCGACGTCCCGCCCGTGAAGGCCGACGAGATCGAGGCCCGGATCCTCGCGCTGGCGGCGGCCGGTTCCACGACCGGGCAGATCGCCTCCGCCGTGGGACTGACCGTGGACGGCGTCAACTACCACTTCAAGCAGCTCTCCCGCCGCTGGGGTGTGACCGGCAAGGCGGCCCTGGTGGCGCGCGCCTACGTCGAGGGCGTCCTCGCGCCCGGCGTATGGCCGCCGGCCCCCGCACCGCCGGGCGGCTGACGGCAGCCACGAGGTCCGCTCCTTAGAGTGGGTGCGTGACCAACGACAGCATGCCCGTCGCCGTCTTCGACCTGGACAACACCCTCGCCGACACCGAGCACCGGCAGCGCTTCCTCCACACGAGACCGCGCGACTGGGACGCCTTCTTCGCCGCCGCGCCGCAGGACCCGCCGCTTGCCGAGGGGATCGCGCTCGCGCTGAGGACCGCCGAGGAGTGCGAGCTGGTCTATCTGACCGGGCGGCCCGCGCGCTGCCGGCGCGACACCCTCGACTGGCTCGCCGCCCACGGGCTGCCCGAGGGCCGTCTGTACATGCGGTCGAACGGCGACCGCAGGCCCGCCCGCGTCACCAAGCTGGAACTGCTGCGCGAACTGGCCCGCGGCCGGGAGGTCCGCGTTCTCGTCGACGACGACGAACTGGTCTGCCAGGACGCCGAACGAGCGGGTTTCACCGTCGTCCGTGCCCGCTGGGCGTCCCCGTCCGCCGCTCTGAAGGACGCTCAGGAACGCGAGGGGCGGACCTGACAGGCCCACCCTCGGCGGACGTGTGAGGCCCACCCTCGGCGGACGTGAGGCGCGCGCCCTGGGCGGACGTGTGAGGTACGCCGTTCGCCCTGGCGCTACTCGCCGTCCTCGAGCCGGAAGCCCACCTTCAGGCCGACCTGGTAATGCTCGATCCGCCCGTTCTCGATCCGGCCCCTGACCTGCGTGACCTCGAACCAGTCCAGGTTGCGCAGGGTCTGCGAGGCGCGCTCGATCCCGTTGCGGATGGCCTGGTCGATGCCCTCGGGTGAGCTGCCGACGATCTCGGTGACCCGGTAGGTGTGGTCGGTCATGCGGGTGCTCCTCTCCTTGGCGGGTGTCCGCGGGTGTGTGGCGCGCGCCGGCTCAGTCGACCGGGCGGGCCGAGCTCAGGGACAGGGCGAACCTCCTTTCCCGGTCCGTCCACCAGTGCGTCAGGTCCAGTCCGGCGGCGCCCAGTTCACGTCTGACACCGTCCTTGCGGAACTTCGCCGACACCTCCGTGCGCAGTTCCTCGCCTCCGGCGAAGTCGACCGCCAGGTCGAGCGCGGGGATCTTCACGGTCTGCGCGGTGCGCGCCCGCAGCCGCATCTCGATCCACTCGTTCTCCGCGTCCCACAGCGCCACATGGTCGAAGACGTCCGGGTCGAAGTCGGCGCCCAGCTCCCGGTTGACGACGGTCAGCACGTTCTTGTTGAACGCGGCCGTCACTCCTGCCGTGTCGTCGTACGCCGCCACCAGTACCGAGGGGTCCTTCACCAGGTCGGTGCCGAGCAGCAGCGTGTCCCCTGGCGCCATCAGGGCCCTGACGGCCTCGAGGAACGTCGCCCGTTCGGCGGGTACCAGGTTGCCGATCGTGCCGCCGAGGAACGCGACGAGTCGCGGCCCGGGTGTCCTCGGCAGCGTGAGCCCCGCCGTGAAGTCGGCGATGAGCGCGTGGACGTGCAGACCGGGCCGCTCGGCGGCCAGCGCCTGTCCCGCCTGCCTGAGGGCGCTCTCGCTGACGTCGACGGGGACGTAGGTGTGCAGTCCGCTCATCGCGTCCAGCAGGTGCCGTGTCTTCTCGGACGAGCCGGAGCCCAGCTCGACCAGTGTGCGCGCGCCGGCCGCGGCCGCGATCTCGCCGGAGCGGGCGATGAGGATCTCCCGTTCGGCGCGTGTGGGGTAGTACTCCGGCAACTCGGTGATCTTTTCGAACAGGTCGCTGCCGTGGGCGTCGTAGAACCACTTCGGGGGCAGCGTCTTGGGACTGCGGGTGAGGCCGTCGAGGACGTCGGCGCGCAGCGCGGCGTCCGTGGCGTCCTCCGGAAGGGTGCGGGTCACATGGAACGGGCTCACGTGCGGGGCTCCTCGGATGGTGCGGATGCCATGTCGTCGCGCGGGTCCTTCAGCGGGGTCAGCAGGACGTCGGTGGTGTCGGCCGTGAGCAGCGTGCGGTCGGGCACCTCCTGCCAGCGCGGGTCGTCGTCGTAGGGCTCGGAGGCGACGACGACGCCGGTGCCCGGCTCGGCGAGGTACCACAGGGTGTCGCCCCACGCGGTCGCCGCGATCGTCGAGCCGTTGGTGAGCAGCAGGTTGAGCCGGGAGTCGGGGGCCGCCGTGGCGATCTCCAGCACGGTGTCGGTCAGCGCCTGCCCCCCGTCGTCGCCGGTGCGCAGCCGGTTCAGCACGAGCGCCCAGACGAGGGCCGAGTCGGTGCGGGCCTCCAGCGACAGCAGTTCCGCCGGCGGCAGGGACCGGGCGAGGGCGGCGACGGAGCGGGGCCATCCGGGCACCGCCCCGTTATGGCTGAACAGCCACCGGCCCGCTGCGAACGGCGCCGCCGCCGCCTCTCCGGCGGCGCACCCTTCGGTGGCGTCCCGTACGGCCGCCAGCAGCGCACCGGAGTGCACGACCCGCGCCAGATCGGCGAAGGACGGGTCGCTCCAGATGGGCTCCATCCGGCGGTACCGCGCGGGCACCGGATCACCCTCCGCGTACCAGCCGACGCCGAAGCCGTCGGCGTTGACCGTCCCGTACCGCTGCCGCCGCGGCTCCCAGGACTGCCGGTACAGGCTGTGCGACGGCTCCTTGAGGAGTCGGCCGAGCGGCTCCTCGGGGCCCAGGTAGGCGAGATGACGACACATCACACGTCCCGGGCGGTGCGGAAGCCGGAGAAGATCTGACGCCGGATCGGATAGTCCCAGTTCCGGAAGGTGCCCCGGCAGGCCACCGGGTCCACGGCGAAGGACCCGCCGCGCAGCACCTTGTACTCCGGTCCGAAGAACACCTCCGAGTACTCCTTGTACGGGAACGCCGTGAACCCCGGGTAGGGCAGGAAGTCGCTCGACGTCCACTCCCACACGTCACCGATCAACTGCCGTACGCCGAGCGGCGAGGCACCCGCCGGATAACTGCCGGCCGGCGCGGGACGCAGATGCCGCTGCCCCAGGTTGGCGTGCTCGGGTGCCGGGTCGGCGTCGCCCCACGGGTAGCGGCGGGAGCGGCCCGTGGCCGGGTCGTGGCGGGCCGCCTTCTCCCACTCGATCTCGGTGGGCAGCCGGCGCCCCGCCCAGCGCGCGTACGCGTCCGCCTCGTACCAGCACACGTGCAGCACCGGCTCGTCGGGCGGTACGGGCTCGGTGACGCCGAAGCGGCGCCGCAGCCACTGCCCGCCCTCGCGACGCCAGAACAGCGGGGCCTCGATGCCGTGCGTCCGGATGTGGGCCCAGCCCTCGGGGGTCCACCAGCGTTCGTCGCCGTAGCCGCCGTCCTCGATGAAGGCCGTGTAGGCGCCGTTCGTCACCGGGACGGCGTCGATGTAGAACGGCGCCACCTGACGCTGGTGCGCGGGCCGTTCGTTGTCCAGTGCCCACGGCTCGGTGGAGGTGCCCATGATGAACGGGCCGCCGGGCACGAAGACCTCGGCCGGGCCGTCGTACGGCGCCACCGGCTCCGGATCGGGGGCGGTGAGCGTCTGCGGGCCCTTGCGGAGCTGGTGCGTGATCAGCATCGTCTCGTCGTGCTGCTGCTCGTGCTGCGCGATCATGCCGAAGGCGAAGCCCGCCTCGGTCAGGCGCCGGCCCTGAAACGGCGTGCGCTCCAGCACGTCCAGGGCCCGCCCGCGCACCTCGGCGGCGTAGCGCCGGGCCTCCTCGGGCGGCAGCAGCGGCAGCGAGGGCCGTTCGGAGCGCGGGTGTTCGAAGGCGTCGTACAGCCCGTCGATCTCGGGCCGCATCGCCTCGCGGCCGGCGACCGCGCGCAGCAGCCACAGCTCTTCCTGGTTGCCGATGTGCGCCAGGTCCCACACCAGCGGTGACATCAGCGGGGAGTGCTGTGCCGTCAGGTCGGGTTCGTCGACGCAGGTGGTCAGGAGCGCGGTGCGGTCGCGGGCCGTGGTGAGGGCGTCCAACGCGCGCTCCCGGAGTATCTCGGGGTCGATCGGGGACCGTTCGTCGGTCATGTGCGCATGTCCTTCCCGTGGAACCGGGTGTCGTCCCCGCCGGAGGGGGTGTCCTTCCCGTGGAACCGGAGCAGCAGGTCGTCGGCGGGGCAGCGGCCCCGGGCCACAAAGCGGTCGGTGAACTCGGCGACGGCGCCCAGCACGTCGGCGGTGGCACCGAGCCTCGGCAGTGCCTCGGCGGCGGCCGCGAAGCAGGCGACGGCGGCCTCGTGCAGCTCGGGGTCGGCCAGACCGTCGCGGGCCGCGGCGATCCACAGCGGGTTGCCTGGCGGCGGCAGGGCACCCGCCCGCTCGGCGAGGGGTTTGACCGACCGGTACGCGGTCTCGGCGGCCTCGGGGTCGTCGAAGAGCGCGGCCGTCACGGCGAGCGGCACGATCCAGCCGTCGTCACCCGGCTGCGCGTCGATCATGCGCAGTTCCAGATGGCCGCGCGGCCTGACCGGAGGGAACAGGGTCGTCAGGTGGTAGTCGAGGTCTCCCCGGTCCGGCGGATCGGCGGACCGGGTCCAGGCCCGGAAGCTCAGGCCCCGTGGCACGCGCCAGGGACCGCTGCCGCCGCGGACGCACATCACCGGCGCGTCCAGCACATGCCGGGCCCAGGCGGCGCGCGGGTCGCGGTCGAGCGGGGGCGCGCTGGAGCGGCCCGGGTCCATCGCCGTCCACAGGGACTGCCGGGTGGAGCGCCAGCCCGTGGGCCGGCCCCCGGCCAGCGGGGAGTGCGCGAACGCGGCGACCAGGACCGCGCCCAGCTGGTGCGCCAGCCACCAGCGCCGCCCGAATCCCAAGGGCCCCGGCTCCTCGTGTCCGGCGTCCAGGCACACCTGCACGGATGCGGAGGAGCACATCATGGACCGCCCCTCGGGCCCCGCACGGTCCAGGCAGCGCTCCATGGCGTCGTAGCGCGGCTCGCGCAGGTAGCGGCGGGGAGGGCGCCAGGGGTCGTGGCCGTGGCCGCTGAGGACGAGGCCGGCCTCGTGCAGCACGGCGCGCACCGCGTCGAGGTCGGCGGAGACGGACCCGACGCACTCCATGAGGGAGGCGGCCGGAGCGGAGCTGAGCTCCAGCTGACCGCCGGGTTCGACCGTGAGGGCCGACCTCAGGGGCAGGGTCCGCAGTGCGGCGTAGGCCGCGTCGAGACGTTCCGGTGGTACGGGGAGCCACGGCGTGCGCGGCTCGTGGACGAGCCATTCCACTTCGACACCGAGCGAGCGGGGCGGTCCGGTCTTGAAGCAGATACCGCGGACCAGTGCCTCCACGTCGGCTTCGGTGACGGCGGAGCGGTGCTCCGTACAGTCACTCACCGAATCGGACATGTCGGGATCCTCCTGAGGTTCCACCATGTCGCCGGTTCGGGCCCCAGGAGGCCGGACCGGCATCGCTCGTCCCACCCAAGACGCTCCCATGGATTCCCACAAGGGGGCACAGTGGGGCTTTCCGGACTGCTTTCCTCTTGTCGTGCGAGTCACGAGACGTTGTTTCCGGGACCGCGAAACTCTGTTGCGGTGTGAGACCAGCATCGCTCACCATGCGTTCATGAGCACGACGGGGGAGATCGGCGCCACGCCGGGGGAGGGGGCGCGCGGCGCGCTCACGGCGCCCACGGGGGTGGCGCCGTGAGCGCGCGCCTGCGCGGGATCGCGCGGCAGACGCAGGAGATCGTGGCGGCGGGGGCCTACCGCGCGCCCGACGGTACGGTGGCCATCGCCGCGGCGGTCGAGGCCGCTCGCGCACGGACGCGGACGTACGGCCCGGACGCGGTGGACATACCGCCGGCCGTCCAGGTCACCGCGGTCTTGGAGGTCACCGGCGAGAGCAGCCTGGAAGCCGCCCGGCGCCTTGTCGGCCGGTCGGGTGATCCGGTGGCCGTCCTGAACTTCGCCTCCGCGCGCAATCCGGGCGGCGGCTTCCTCAACGGCGCGCAGGCCCAGGAGGAGGCCCTGTGCCGGGCCTCCGCGCTGTACGAGTGCATCAGCGGGGTCGGCGAGTTCTACCACCACCACCGCGCGCACCGCGACCCGTTCTACACGGACCGTGTCATCCATTCACCGGCGGTGCCCGTCTTCCGCGACGACCAAGGGCGCCTGCTGGACGAGCCGTACACGGTCGGCTTCCTGACCGCCGCCGCGCCCAACGCCGGCGTGGTCCTGCACAGGGCGCCGGAGCGCGCGGCCGAACTGCCGCGCGCCCTCGCGACCCGCGCCGAGCGCGTGCTGGAGACGGCGGCGGCCTGCGGCTACCGGTGCCTGGTGCTGGGCGCCTGGGGCTGCGGGGTGTTCCGGAACGACCCGGCGCAGGTGGCCGGGGCGTTCCACGGGCTGCTGGCCGGGGGCCGGTTCGCGGGGTACTTCGAGGAGCTCGTCTTCGCCGTGCTGGACCGCACGCCGGGGGCGACGACGCGGGCGGCGTTCGAGCGTGCCTTCGACACCCGGGTGCGCGCCGCCTGACCCGGGCTCAGTTCCAGCCGTAGCGTTCCCGGAGCCGGTGCACCACGAGGTTGAACCGCATCCGGTCCAGCGCACACGCCTCACGCCGCATGCCGGCCTCGTGCACCCGAAGGACACGGTCCACGTCCACCCAGGACTCGCGCCCCGACCGGTCCCAGGGCCCGCCGCCGATCGGCACCCACTCCCGGTCGCCGTCGTGCCGCTTGCTGGACAGCTGCACCGCCAGCAGCGTGCCCGCCGTCTCACGGGCGACGACGAGCACCGGGCGGTCCTTGCCGCGCCCGTCGTTCTCCTCGAACGGCACCCACGTCCAGACGATCTCGCCGGGGTCGGGGTCGCCGTCGTGCGCGGGGGAGTACTCGGTCCGTACCCGGCCCACCACGCGGGGGTCGGCCTCCGTGGTGGCGGAGGGACCGTAGCGGCCGGGGACGTCTTCTTCGGTAAAGGCAGTCACGCGGCTCACGGTAGAGCGTCACGGGGCAGGCGCGCCGAGCGGGTCGGCTGGTGACGCCGCGTCAACTCGCCATGGCTCCGGCTACGGCTGGGGCGGGTTGTCCTGCTCGGGCCGGGACCGCATCTGTTCCCTGAGCGCGTCCGGACCCTTGTCGACCTGACCGGGCTGCGCGCCGTGAGGCTGCTCACCGGCAGGCTGTCCCGCCTTGTCGTGGCCCTCGCCGATGCGTTCGCCATGGCCCTTGAGCATCTGCCTCAGCTTGTCCATCACGGACATGACACCCTCCTTCGCGGGTCTGCCCCCTTCTTCCAAGGATCGGGGCCGTTCGCCGGGGGTGCATCCGCTGGGGGCCGTGCCGCGTACCCTCCAGGCATGGTTGACCACTGCTCGGTCGACGCCGGAGGCGTCCGGCCGGCCTGCCGGATATCGGGGCCGCCCGATGCCCCGCCACTCGTCCTGTTGCACGCCCTCGGCGAAGACGGCTCCACCTGGGACGCGGTGGCGCCGCACCTGGTGCTGTGGCCGGAAAGGTTCACCGGCTCGCGACGCCCGGCACGGCACCTCGCCGCGTTGTCGCATCGCCCGAGTACATCCGGTACGCGG